>CAYNRB010000107.1:0-10315 GCA_964399475.1 uncultured Methylomarinum sp. | reverse complement strand
ATGGAAAAAAAGACAAGTAAAATGTTAAATTAATTATGCTTGGGTACTTATAGTGGATACTTTCTTTAAATCATTAATCTTACTGTTTGAGTGCTTTATACATCTCATCAAATGTAGATTCAGATTTAATGGGGATAATGCTGGAAGTCTGATCCGTAGACATGCGAGCCAGACGTGGCGTAACAAAACGACTGTTAACAAAACGCTTAGCTAATTGCAAACCAACTGTTTCACCGGCTGCCTTGGCTACCGCATATTCAGCGTAGCCCTTTGCTGGCTGATCTATATAGACAGTTGAAGGATAGAAAAAACAAATGGACTTTTCGGTTTCAGCGGCAGCACTGGCATATAAATTTACTATGCCGGCATAGGCATCCACATAGAATCGACAAAAGTTTTGATATAAATCAGTATCCCAATGTTTACTCCGGTTAGCCTGAATATGAGGTGATGCGAAATAGTACACATGTGTCGGCGGAAGTTCATTCTCAAACAGATATGCGGTTTGGGTTGCCAATTCACTAGCATTTAACTCCATGATACTGCATTGCCCCGAAGCCGAAATGATTTCGTTCTGAATGTTCTCTGATTCGCCCCGCCCATTATTATAGGTAATGATTATTTCAGCACCACCAGCGGCCAGAATTTTGGCAGTGGCTTCTCCGGCACCTCTTGAACCGCCAATAATCAATGCTCGTTGATCTGAAAATTCATTGTTTTTTACCTTGTCACATATCTCATGATAACTGGGTTGAGCGACTGGCGTAGGGCGAAAAAAAGTATCCAGACAACCATTCATGTCTGAAGATTTTACCCCTATTTTCATGATTTGAACGCGTTTGTCCTTATGCTCTTCAAAATAGTCCAATTGACTAGGTATTTCTTCCCTTTTATCAATGGGAAATTCCAGAGAAATTCGTGAGAAAATAGAATGCAAACCAGGACATTTCATGCCTACTACCCTAGTACTGGCAAGAATCTGAGATATTTGTGATGATTCAAAAATTGTAGAAAGTGTAGGGAAAATTTTTTCAGATAGTGAAGCATCCAAAAACAAATCACAACATCCTTGATCATGATCGGGAGGAAAGCTCTGATCAATAGGTTTTTCCTGGGGAGGGCAGCTATTTATTATCTGACCATTTTGCCTGGCTCCTGATTTTTTAGCAAAACCCAATCTCAGTGAGAGTATGGTTTTATCATTGCAATACGCGGTAATTGCTAGCTCATTATTATCAGTGGAAAATTCAGAAATATAGTTTATAGTTTGTCCTACACTGGCAGGGTTTGGAAATGTAGCAGTAATGACCGTTAGTCTGTTCTGATCAAAATCAGGTAATTGAGCGAGTACCTCATCCCAGGTACGTAACATATGATGAATGCCATGGATTACAGGACGACCAAATTGAAGTCGACGTGAATACACAGGATCAACATGTAACGGATTGAAATCACCAGACAGACAGGCAAAATCATGATTTTGCTGTTTAGTAATTACAAATTTTCCAGCATGTTGTTGCATATTAGAATACCTATTTTATAAAACTGGGTGGTTATATAATTGAAGTGAGAATAGGGTTTATCAATACGAATAATGGTATTCGTGACGCGGAGCGTGGGAACTATAATGATGTCCTATCGATAACGTAATCTGCGAAAAATTTGTTCTGCTGTACGCAGACCCGCTGCTATTCGATCCCCACTGATCATCTCGGGTTGAGGATGAATATCTACAGGTTTTAGATTCTGAAAGCCTCTTACACAGAAACGATCACTATTATTTTCCAAAAACTTACAAAACCGCATAAAACGACGATCAACTTGACTGTCCGCGTGTTCTTTATCAGGACTGAGTAATTCGAAATTATGGGTAACAATAACCAAGGAATCCCATTGCAGGTCATAAGCTTTGTTAAGACAATTAACTAATTCTGTATAGGAACAAGCCGTAATTTGTAGAATACGTTTTTTGTGTGTTCCCTCAATTTCTATCACTGATACAGGATATTCATGAATACCATCAATATAGCGAGGCTGGGTTAATGACTCTCCTGGTGCCATATCCGCAACACCTTCATAGCCAGCCAGATTATAGCTGGTATCAAATTGGAGGTTATTTCAGCAACGGCTCTCAGTGTGTCACGATTTGCCGCAAAGCCACCCGCTCGGAAAGCATTGATATTATCAACACCTACTTGTGCCAGACGCTCTAGTCCCCATGCGATTAAATGAGATTGCTGTTGTTGATTACAACAAGTCATGTGAGGGAGTTTTTGGGTAATTCCAGTGAGTAATGTATCACCCGCTTCATCAACCCATTCCGGATGTAAATGGAGCTGAATTTCCTGGTTTTTTTCTTGGATAAGTCCAACCATTTCTTGCAATGGTTCAATTCCAAACCTGGCTGAAAATAAGGGTTCTACAAAAAAAACGGCAGGTAGACCTGAATCTTGCAAAATTTCCAAAGTTCTGGGTAAAGCATAGTTTCCTTTAGCGGTAGGACCATAGACATACTTTTTAAAATATTCAGGGAACCTTTTATCCAGATTGTTCCAACCATTACACCAAATTTCTGTATCAACGGTTATGAAAATATCTAACATGTCTGGCTCCAAAGTTTAGGTTAGGTTTAAGTTAAATAAGGATAAAATGAGCAGTAGATTATCTAGTAAATGAAGTCTGGATAGTTAATAATCGAATGAACACAGAATTTTAACGCAATTCTCATTCACAGGTATAATAAACTTTTAATTTAAAAAAATACTATGTCGGATCTTACTCAATATCAATTAGTAGAAACTCGCTTGCAAGAAAAACTGACAGGAGATATGACGCGTTGCAATCTTTGTTTATGGCGCTGTAAAATTGGTCATGGTCAACGTGGGTTCTGTCAGGCACATGTTAACCGAAATGGCACTTTATATAACTTGTCCTATGGAATTTTATCTTCTATTGATATTGACAGAATTGAAGATAAACCAGTGAAACATTATCGGCCTGGAACGCGGGTTAT
Source organism: uncultured Methylomarinum sp. (assembly GCA_964399475.1). Lineage (GTDB taxonomy): Bacteria > Pseudomonadota > Gammaproteobacteria > Methylococcales > Methylomonadaceae > QPIN01. The sequence goes on along the minus strand of CAYNRB010000107.1, from coordinate 7,302 downwards.
GTCTGTGGGAAGTTTTGGCTGTAGTTTCCGCTGCAAAGGTTGCCATAATCTGGAAATTTCATGGGGAGTCAGTGCATTGAATGATCTGGCTCAAGGTCAGTCCAAAGAAGCCTGGGTATCTCCTGAATCTTTAATTGATTCGGCTTTGAAAGCTGATGTTCAAGGAATTGCCTTTACCTATTCAGAGCCTGCTGTATGGCTTGAGTATGTAATAGATGTTGCTAAACTGGCTCATCAAGCTGGTCTATATACGGTCTATGTATCCAACAGTTTTATCACCGATGAAGCATTGGAATTAGTCGCGCCTCATATTGATGTACTCTGTTCAGATATTAAAAGTATGCGAGATGATTTTTATCAGGATATTTGCCGTCCAGCCACAGTAAATCAAGTGCTGCAAAGCATAAAGAAAGCACATGAACTCGGTATTCATGTAGAAACCCGAACCAATATTATCCCCGGTAAAAATGATGATCCCGAACAATATTATCAGATAGCTTGCTGGGTAAGAGATAACTTGGGGAAAGACAGTCCCTGGCATATTACCCGTTTTTTCCCTGCCTATCAGTTAAGTCATATACCTGCAACGCCTGAAGAATCATTGTTTAGCGCACAGGAACAGGCAGAAAAAGCCGGATTAAATAATATCTATGTTCATAATGATAAAGGCTGTGATTGTGCGACAGAAAACAAACCCATAGAGCAATATCTTAGCGAGAACATAAAAAACATGAATGAAACAAAACAATGTGCAGCAAGTTGTTGTGGTGATGAAGGTGTTTTACTGAAAAAATATGAGCAAAAACAGAACATAATTAATTAAGGTATAAAAATGACTAGATCGGTAAAATGCGTAGTTTTACAACAGGAATCAGAAGGTATGGATCAACCGCCTCATCCAGGCGAGTTAGGTCAGCGAATCTTCGACAATGTCTCCAAAGAAGGTTGGAACCAATGGCTGGAAAGACTGACTACCATAATGAATGAAAACGGCATTAGTACCATGGAGTATGAGAGCTTTGCTTTAATTGAAAAACATATGCTGGGATTTTTTTTTAATGAAGGGGATCATGGTCAATTACCTGCTGGTTTTCATCAGGCTGGATCGGGTGGTGGGAAGAAGTAGGTATACTTCGCACGGTCACGGAATTATAGCAGTCGATTTTGCCGATAGACTGCGTTACTGAAACAGTTGCTTAGCTTGCTATGCGCCTATTTCAGCGCCTTGCTATCGACAAAAATCAACGCGCTATAAATTCCGCAACTGTAACCGCGCGAAGTATACTACTGCCTGTGGTATTAGCCGTAGCACATTATAGGAAGCGTCCAGTTTTATTGGTTAGGAAGGCTCAAATAAAATGTATTTCATTCAAATTTTAGCGATTCATCAATTTCAATGCCCCCGGCAAAAAAAATTCACTGACTAGCATTTGTTGGTGATGAATAGCATAAACGGTTCTTCTTCCCCATATATCTTGGTTTAACTGAACTTTTTTAGAAAGCGGTTGCATCCATTGATTGAGTTTTACCCGACATATATTTAAATCCAGTCGCTCAAGTTTGGGATATGAGAAAATCACCTCGCCTAAAGGCCGAGTGCCTAAATGAGATAGATTTCGTTTAGCAATTTTGATGGTCTTTTCTGGCAGGATTGTTCTGGCTAAAATTAATGGCTTTCCATCGGCATGCAATAAAACTTCTCGGATCAGGTTATATTGTTGATGAGGAAGTTTCAATAATAGGCATTCGCTCAGAAAAGCCGGTCTCCAGCGGTGAAAAAGTATCTCCACAGTCACAGCTTTTCCGTAAAAATCGCGTAATCTTCGGGTTAAGGAGCTGGTTTCATAAACCCAAGACTTTACATCTTCTGGAAGCATTTGCTTTATACCAGGATGACTGGTTTTCCATTGGGGTTCTTGCCCATATAAGAAACTGTTTCGATGCACGTTTTACCTCAAATTTCTGAATAGTGCGTAGTCTGACCTAACCAGCGATCAAGAATTGGCTGAATGTTCTCAGGAGTTGATTGGCTTAACAATTCAGCAGTTTCCTGTATATTTTCTAGCAAATGAGTGTCTCGATTCAGGTCTGCAATTTTCAGCAATATTTGTCCCTTTTGCCGAGTTCCCATTACATCACCCGGCCCTCTTAATTCCAAATCCTTTTCAGCAATCAGGAAACCATCATTGCTTTCTCTTAAAATTCCGAGTCGCTGGCGGCCAATATTAGAGAGAGGCGCTTGATATATCAGCAAACAATAACTTTCCTGTTCACCTCGTCCGACTCTACCTCTTAATTGATGCAGTTGAGACAAACCTAGCCGTTCGGCATTTTCAATAATCATCAAACTGGCATTAGGCACATCCACTCCCACCTCAATCACTGTGGTTGCAACTAATAAGTCAACTTGATGGTTTTTAAAGTCTTGCATAATGGTTTCTTTATCTGCAGTTTTCATTCTTCCATGAACTAGCGCAATCCGAATATCCGGCAAGGCTTCTGTTAAATAGGCCGCTGTTTTTTCAGCTGCTTCGCATTGAAGTACGTCCGATTCTTCAATTAGCGTACAGACCCAATATGTTTGATGTTGCTTTTCTGTCCAATTCTTGATCTTACTGATTAATTGCTCACGACGTTCAGATGGCATAACGCAAGTCGTTACCGCTATTCTGCCTGGCGGTAACTCATCTATGATTGAAATATCCAGATCTGAATAATTCAGCATGGCCAATGTTCGGGGAATAGGCGTTGCCGTCATGACCAATTGATGAGGTCGACTGTTATTTTTTTGTCCCTTTTCTCTGAGCGCAAGGCGTTGATGAACCCCAAAACGATGTTGTTCATCAATAATTATCAGACCCAAGTGGTTAAAGTTTACGCTATCTTGAAATAATGCATGCGTACCAATTATTATATTTGCAGTTCCATTTTCAATCGTTTCCAAGGTTTCTTTTCTGGCTTTGCCTTTCAGTTGACCGGTTAAAAAAACAATATTGGCTTCAAAGTCTTTAAACCAAATCTTGAAATTTTGAAAATGCTGCTCTGCCAATAATTCTGTCGGTGCCATAATGGCAATCTGGACTTTAGAATTTAAAGCCATTAAAGTGGCATAGGCTGCCACAATGGTTTTACCTGAGCCGACATCGCCTTGTATAAGCCTCAACATGGGTCGATCTAAACTACAATCCGCTTCAATCTCGTTAATGACACGTTGTTGGGCGGCGGTGAGTTTAAAAGGCAGTGAAGATAAAAACTGGTTTTTCAGCTTTTTATCGGTAATAAAAACAGGTGCCTGCCATTTTTTATAATTTGCCTTGTTATTTAAATGTGTCAGGTGATGAGCTAATAATTCTTCAAAAGCCAATCGTTTTAATGCAGGTAAAGTACCTGATTGTAACTGTAGACTGGTTATTTTTTCTTCTGGAGAATGCAAGGTTAACAATGCCTCATTTAAACGAGGAAAATGAAATTGTTTCAATATTTTCTCAGGTAAATAATCGGGGAGACAGTGTTTATCTTTCAGGCAGATTGATAATGCCTGTTGAATTGCTTTTCTTAAGGCTTTTTGTCGCAAGCCTTCTGTTAAGGGATAAATTGGCGTTAAACAGTTTTCTGTTATGCCATCTTTTGAAGAAATGATTTTGTATTCCGGATGAATAATCTCCAAGCCTTGAAAACCATATCGAATTTCTCCAAAACAACTGATCAGTGCTCCTGGGCGCAAATCTGATTGTTGTTTTGCATTGAAATGGAAGAATCTTAAATTAAGACTTCCGGTCTGGTCATGGATTTTACAAATCAGGCTATGGCGGCCTTTTATTAACACATCAGTAAAATCTACCGTCCCAGTGGTAAGTACTGTCATCCCTACTGAAAGTGTAGCAATGGGGACGATTGTAGTACGATCTTCGTAACGATGAGGTAAGTGAAAAATCAGGTCTTGCAGTGTCTGTATGCCTAATTTTTCCAGGCGAATTATTGACTGCGTGCCAATACCTGATAATGAAGCCACTGACAGCGCCAATGTTTCATGAATAGTCATGATTTCAATTAGCCTGGATATACTTCTCTAATGATCATGACTGCATCCATTTCGACATTGGTATCTTTGGGTAATGCGGCCACGCCGACAGCAGCACGTGCAGGGTATGGTGGTTTAAAATACTCACTCATAATTTCGTTAACAATCGGAAAATCAGCTAGGTCTGTTAAAAAAACATTCAATTTGACGATATCAAAAAAATTACCACCGGATGCTTCCGCAACTGCTTTCAGGTTTTCAAAAACTTGTCTTATCTGGGCAGAAATATCTCCTTCAATAATTTGCATAGTTTCAGGAATTAAGGGGATTTGTCCTGAAAGATAAACCGTATCGTTAATTTTGACAGCTTGGGAGTAGGTTCCTATTGCCTGAGGTGCCTTATTGGTTTCAATAATTATTTTTGTCATTTGAAAGTATATTTAGGCTTTAATTCGCGTGATTTTAAGAATTATAAACAATTTTTTAAGTTTGCGGATAATGCTGGCTAAATGAACTCGGTTTTTAACTGTCAAAGTTATTAAATCGACAGAAACCTTGTCTCCTTGACCAGCCAGCGTGACGCTTTCAATATTGGATTCCATGCTTGAAATCACAGAGGCTATGGTTGCTAATGAGCCTCGCTGATTAAGTAATTCTATCCTGAGTTCTGCTGAAAATTCACCCATAACATCTTCACTCCATTCAACATCAAGCTGGCTAGCCGGATTTTTTCTAACTATGTTGCTATTTCGACACTCATAATAATGCACAACAATGCCCTTTCCCGGATTAAAAAAACCGATAATATGATCCCCAGGAATGGGGTGGCAGCACTTGGCTAAAGTAATCACCATACCTTCCGTTCCTTTGATAACTAGGGGTGATTTATCATTTTTAGTTTCTTCCAGCTTTACCGCAGCATGAATGTCTTCTTGAGTTAATCGTTTTGCCGTGAGGATTGGCATTTTATTTCCAAGTCCTATCTCTTCGAGTAATTCATCCATCGACTCCATTTTCATAACGGATAATAGATCATTGATACGTGATTCATCAATATCTTCAAATTCAATGCCGACAGCTTTTAGCTCTTTTTGCAGTAAACGTTGTCCTAGATGGATCGCCTCTTTTTGCTTGAAGTTTTTAAGATAATTTCTAATTCCGCTACGGGCTTTTGCGGTAACGATATAATTTAGCCAAAGTGGGTTGGGGCGTGCCCAGGATGCTGTTATGACCTCAATGGTCATGCCGTTTTCAAGTTGGGTCTGCAAAGGAATCAGTTTGTTATCTATTCGGGCAGAAACGCAAGTATTGCCAATATCGGTATGCACAGCATAAGCAAAATCAACAATACTGGATCCTCTGGGTAATTTAATAATATTTCCCTGAGGAGTAAAGACAAAAACTTCCTGTGGAAACAGGTCTACTTTCAGATTATCGATAAATTCTAATGAATCGCCCGCTGTTTTTTGTATTTCCAGTAAATCTCTAAGCCATTCATTGGCTCTGGCATGAACACTTTCTCCACTCGACTCGTCAGATTTATAGAGCCAATGAGCCGCAATACCGGATTCAGCCAAACGGTGCATTTCATGGGTTCTAATTTGAATTTCAATCGGAACGCCATAAGGGCCAATCAATATGGTATGCAAAGATTGATAACCATTAGCTTTAGGTATAGCTATATAGTCTTTAAATTTACCAGGAACAGGTTTGAACAAGTTGTGAACACAACCTAGAATTCGATAACAATCATCGGCTTGATCACAATAAATTCGAAAAGCATAGACATCAAAAACATTGGAAAAAGAAATTTTTTGATTTTGCATTTTTCTATAAATGCTAGCTATATTTTTTTCTCTACCGGAAACATCAAAAATAAGCCCCATTTGATTGAGCCTGTTTCTTATTGAGTTTTCAATGGTGATGACTATTTCACGTCTATTACCTCGGGCTTTTTTTACAGCATCCTGGATGACTTTATAACGAAAGGGGTGTATAGCTTCCATGCATAAAGCTTCCAGCTCATGTCGTACGCTATTCATGCTCAGGCGACTTGCCAGAGGGATATATATTTCCTGGGTTTCTTTGGCGATACGCCGTTTAGCTTCAATAGTCATTGAGCCAAGAGTTTGCATATTATGCAGTCGATCCGCTAATTTCACCATGATCACACGCAAATCCTTTGCCATTGCCATGAGCATTTTCCTGACATTTTCAGCCTGGGTTTCAGCGTGTGATTTGTAATCAATTTTGGTTAATTTGGTAACGCCATCGACAAGTTCAGCCACTTCAACACTAAATTCTTCGGCTAAATCTTGCTTACTAATTGACGTATCTTCTATTACATCATGAAGTATTGCGGCGATAATGCCCCTAGTATCCATGCGTATTTCAGCAAGGATAATGGCAACAGAGAGTGGGTGGCAAATGTAGGCTTCACCACTTTTTCGAAATTGTCCCGCATGTGCTTTAGCACCGGTATGATAGGCGCGGACAATTTGTTTGACTTGATCTTTTTCTAGGTAGTTACCAATTATGGTACATAATCGTTTGAGTAGCGTTTCTTCGGGAGAATCCACCTCGGGTGTTACTACATCTGGGGTGGTTTCTTCTAACATAATAGCTTAATTGATTTTAAATATATCCGTACTAGAACGCTCGCCCACATTATGTAATAAATCAATGTTATCTTCCCTGACATGGCCTGCTGCAATTTCACGCAAAGCAAGAACCGTGTCTTTATTTTTGCCGCGAGGAATAAATTCTTCCGCACCTTTTTCTAGCTGACGTACTCTTTTACTGGCTAATAAAACCAACTTAAAACGATTTTCAACATTTTCTAAACAATCTTCTATGGTAACTCGAGCCATTATTAAAACCTATTAAATTGGAAACAGTATGATCTCTATTGATTAATTTCTACAATGAGAGTGACTGATATGAAAGAGAACTGAGTATTATATAAATAAAAGATTAATTAGGCAATTTTAGTCTGTTAAAAAGGAAGAAATATAGGATTATAAGAATGTTGGGCAGACTTAAGCTCCCTATGACCCAGAAAAATTGTGGCTAAAAATTCTCCTAAAGAAAGAGCATGAACTAATTTGAGTAAGTTACAAATTTGTAGGATCAGAACGCCTGATTCCATTTAATAAAATCAATACCTTGCAGGATTTATAAGAAAATTAAATGTGACCAAAAGAGTAGGCTTGGTTAGATTTTTGAGCGTAGCGAGAAAACGTAACCCAGCATTGATGGCATGATGGGTGTTTGTTATAGTT
>CAYNRB010000106.1:0-10380 GCA_964399475.1 uncultured Methylomarinum sp. | reverse complement strand
AGACGGACAAAAAGACCAGCAAGATTGGATGATTATTTTTTTCCATCTCCCTAATGTAACCCACAATCCCAAATTATGAATCAACTTAAATTTAAGCTAAAAATAATTCGGCTTCTGAAAAATAATAAATAAAAAGGAGATATAGATGAATAAATTAATGCTCAATATAAGAATTTATATTCAAGAGCAATATGTCGTGGTACTCGTTGTTCTAGCAGTTGTAGCGGGAATTAACTATTTTATCGTTATCGAAAAACTGAAGGAACAGGAAGGAACAGCTATTTTACAAAAATTGAGCTCTGATCAGAGCCAGATGGTTAATATTATCAACTTTTTAACCTTACAATTGCCAAATGCCGACAAAGAAAAGTACTTAAAGATTAGAAGCTCTTTGATATCACATAAAATTCTGTTAAGGGAAAACCACCAGACTCTTAGTAGCGGAAATAGATTTCTACGTCAAGAGGGAAGAGTACTCAGAATAGGCGGAACTCTCCCACCAGAATTAAGAAGGGTGTATTTTGATGGTCCGATAGATCTTGACCGGCGTATGGAGAAATTCACCCGACAACTCACTAAAATCCTGAAACTCAAATATGGTGAGATTGATATTGATAACCCCTTATTAACAGACTTACATACTACAACATCCAAAAAACTGTCAAAAGGATTGGAAGTTATTTCGATTTATTACCAAAAACGAAGTGAATATGTATTAGGTCAAACTATCAGTTTGCAGAATATGACCCTGATTTTAGCTATGGGAGCCATTGTTTTGGTGGGATCTATCTTGCTGAAACCTCTAGTTGATAAATTAACACTGGCAACCATTCGTGCAAAAGCAGAAAAAGCCTTTGCCGATAACGTAATTAATACGGCGGAAACCTTGATTATTGGTATAGACACGGATCAAAATATTGTGCTCTTTAATAGTTATGCCGAAGAGGTATCGGGATGGGGAGAAGAAGAAGTAAAGGATCGAAACTTTTTTCAGCATTTTATTCCTGAACAAGATCAAGCGTTATTAAGCTCTCTTTTTGAAGACATGATGCATGGAGAAATGGAGTTCGCAGACGAAGTAGAAACTCAAATGCAGATTCAAACAGGCGAATTAATCAATATTGTCTGGCATACTACGGTGGTTCGCTCTCAGCAAACGTATGAACCCGTTATGTTTTTAGCAACAGGTCTGGATATTACTGATCGTAAACTTGCTGAACAAAAAATTCAGGAAGCCAATATTGAAATGGAAAAACTGAATTCACGTTTTAAATCTGAGATTGATCTTGCTGCGATTCTACAACAATCAATTTTGCCCGACCCAGTGATTAATTTACCGGGACTGATGGGTAAAGCTAACTTATTGACCTCTAGCGAAGTTGGCGGTGATTTTTATGACTATTATCAGGTAGACGGACGACAAAGTGTATTGTTAGTAGGTGATGTCAGTGGACACGGGGTGGCAGCTGGAACCATGGTGAGTGCGGCCAAAGCGGGTGTATATCCTCTCGTACATGAGGGTATCACTAGTCCAACTGAAATATTACACGCATTGAATGAAACACTATTGGCAACAACCCATCAATCATTGCTCATGACCATGGCCTGTATAAGACTGGATGCCACAACCGGTCAACTGTCTTTTGCGAATGCAGGACATGTATTACCTTATTTGTGGAGACGCGAAGAACAGCAATGGGAAATGCTTGAAGCATCGGGGTTACCTTTAGGTACCAGTATTGATGCTGATTATCGTAGTACTGCTTTAGAATTAACCATGGAAGTAGGCGACCGCTTATTTCTATTTACCGATGGCGTGGTCGAAGAGGAATCACCTGATGGAGAGGCCTTTGGATATGACCGTCTGGAACTTATTCTTAATGAATTTGGCCAGTTGGAAGCCGATGAATTTCGAGATTATTTGTTAAGTGCATTGGTTCAACATTGCGAAAGTTCTGATTTTGAAGATGATGTAACCATTCTAGTGGTTAATCATAGTGACCGGGTTGAACAGGCAGCGGCTTCCATAACCGAGGCCAGTGACATTATACGTATTACCGAAGCCTCGTATCGTAATACCGATCGTCCCATTCCTCGTGTACCTAGAGAATTTGTGGTTTTTCTGGCAGAAAAGGAATTTGCTGACTTATTACCTCGTTTTAGTGCCGATGGACTTTGTCGCATTCTTCCTCAACACGACGACTTTTGTAAGCAATTAGGCTGGGATCACTTATTAAATCAGCACCATGAAACACCAGATGATGATTTATACGAATTGCTACCTCATGCAACTTTACAGCGTCAATTTCAATTAACGCATACCGAAGACAAATTATTTGTCATGGAAGAAATTCAGGCATTACTTGCTGATATGGAAAAAATTCCAACCGATCATATTGACACTTTCATTGTTATATTGGATGAAATGATTGAAAACAGTCTCTATGCTGCACCGAGAGATGGTAAAGGTGTCCCTTATTTTGAAAAAGGTGTTTCCAGAGAATTATCAGAAAACGATCAGGTCAGAATCGACATGGTAGTCACTGATAATAAATTAGGCTTAATGATTACTGACAACTGGGGCACGCTGACCCCTGCGGTTTTCTTAAGAAATATTGCTCACGCAATGGAAGGTGGCGTTGAAGCGGGTGTTGGCGGAGCTGGATTATATATGATGTGGCGTTTGTCGGATTATTTTCAGATTCGAGTTTTTCCACAGCAACGAACTCAAGTAACCACCTTATGGGATCTGAATCGCCAAGTGAATATGGATACTAGCTCTGGTTTTCAGTTTATTCATCATAGTGATATTGATGCTTCAACTCAAATCGGGAGTTAATCATGAGCTTATCAGATTCTCTAACCATTAAATTACTCTCCAAAACCGATAGTAAATATTCGTTTGATTGTATCGGTTCAATTGATGCACATGCCGATAAAACATTACAGATGTTACGAGACTTACCCGCAGGAATTCATGTTGAGTTAGATTTTAAAAACATTCAGCGTGTGAATTCAATGGGTCTATCTTTATTGCTGAAAATTTTTGAAGACTGGGAAAGAGGCAACACTAAAATTGAAGTGTTTAACCTAAATCGCATGGTAAATATGCTTTTCAAAATAACAGGTTTAGGAAGATTTGTTAAAGGTAGAAATGCACTGGTTTCGGGAAAAATAGACAAAAAAATAATCAATCCAGCACCACCAATGCATCCTCATGCACCTACATCAGGAAGAGTTACAACAAGTCCATTAATAAATAATAAACTAAATTTTGTTGCCAGTTTACAATCAGGGCATCAATTGAGTGGCTGGTATTTATTTAATACCTATTTACAAAGAAAAATGCAACGTGCAATACATTTTGAACAATTGCATGATGCGAGTAACAAAGTCTTTCATTTGTTTTTTGCCAAACCTTTTGATGCCTGTTCGGTAATGAAAGAAAAAGGTTTTGTTCCTATGGTTCGACCGATTAGTGCAGCTGATGAAGTTGTCATTCTTACTAGGGTGGATGATGAAAGAGAAATAGCTGATTTTAAAAAAAATATAAAAGTAGTCACCTCCGATCAAGGCAGCTTTGTCTATCTACTCGGTCGTTTTTTATGTGATGAAAGTGGCTTAAACTCCTCAGACTTTAACTATCAATATGCAGGAAATGAAATTAAAGCGCTGCAAATGTTAATTCGAAAAAAAGCAGATGTCGCCTTCATTTTGAAAAAAACCTTTGAAGGATTATCCTCTTTTACCCGTAAAAATGTTCGACTGATAGATGAAAGTGTCACCGATTTTGCATTCCATCAATTCTGTATTGCACCGGGTCTTCTAGATCAAAAAGATTCAATCATAGAAATTCTTATGGGCATGGAAAAAGATGAAAAAGGTAAACAGATTTTGGAAGACATCCAGTTTAATGGATGGCTGAAACCAGAAGAAGGCGAAATAAAAATGTTACAAATGGTATTTGATCGCTATACATCCTGATATCCACACTTCGCGCGGTCACGGTTATGGAATTGTCAGCAAGTTGATTTTTGTCGATAGCAAGGTGCTGAAACGGGCGCGTAGCAAGCTACGCAACTATTTCAGTAACTCAGTCTATGGGCAAAAACCGACCGCTAGAAATCCACAACCGCGACTATGCGCAGTATAAAATGAACGCACATGGAATATTTTCATGTGCGATTATTTATTCATTATCCCCCAAGCATAAAAAAGTTATAAAAAGTTCATTTTTAAAAGCTCTAAGGAAAGAATGAAAAAAAATAAATTGTACATTATGATCCAGTAGTCTGTTTGTCATAGCTATCATAGTATGGACGCAAGCCATTCTACGCATCCATTGCTATACAAGCTATAACGAACAAAAAAGCAAGTCAGATGTATCAGTTATTTTTTTCCATTCTTAAGAAAGTGAAAAGTTATTAATGCCACCTATACTCCAAATTTCAGTTTAACTTTTGATTTATCAATCTATTTCAGTATGATATCTCAACGAAATCAGATTGAATCACCAAAACTCTGAATATACTTCGTACAAAGCAACCCATCTTAGTTTCATTTAAAAAATCTTTGAGAGCATTAAAAAAAGTGAACGTAACAGAATACATGAATACGCTTGGTCAACAAGCAAGAAAAGCTAGTCGAGAAATAAACCGAGCTGACACAGGTCAAAAAAATCTGGCTTTAATCAAAATTGCAGAAATCATCACCAATAATAAACAGTCACTAGTAACAGAAAATAAGAAAGATTTGGTTTCAGGTCAGGAAAATGGATTAGATTCAGCCTTATTAGACCGACTTGAACTCACTCCAGACAGAATTGATTCGATGATTGAAGGGCTCAATCAGGTAGCCGCATTAGCTGACCCCGTTGGAGAAATAACTGACCTCAGATATAGACCTAGTGGAATACAGATAGGTCAAATGCGAGTACCTCTTGGAGTAATTGGAATCATTTATGAATCTCGCCCCAATGTTACGGTTGACGCAGCCGCTTTATGCTTAAAATCAGGAAACGCCTGTATTTTGAGAGGAGGTTCTGAAGCTATCCATTCTAATCAAGCTATTGCAGCCTGCATTTCAGAAGGTCTAATAGCGGCTGGCCTACCCAGTGAAACCGTACAAATTGTAGAAACAACAGATCGCGCTGCCGTTGGTCAATTAATCACCATGAATCAATTTGTTGATGTGATTGTACCCCGTGGTGGAAAATCTCTGATTGAACGCATCAGTAATGAAGCAACTATTCCAGTCATCAAACATTTAGACGGTATTTGTCATGTTTATATTGATTCAAAAGCCGATACTGAGAAAGCTATAAACATTGCTTTTAATGCAAAAACCCATCGATACGGGGTTTGCAATGCGATGGAAACATTGTTAGTTGCAGAAAGCATTGCGGCAAGCGTATTGCCAGCATTATCAGAAAAATATATTCAGAAAGGCGTGGAATTAAGAGGTTGCATTAAAACCTGTTCACTTATACCCCAATCTTCCAGAGCCACTGAAGAAGACTGGAATTCGGAATATTTAGCCCCCATATTATCCATTAGAATCGTACAGGATATTGATGCAGCCATTGCACACATTAATCACTATAGTTCAGCTCACACCGATAGCATAGTCACCGAAGATTATACGCTGGCAAGAAAATTCTTAAGAGAAGTTGACTCAAGCTCAGTAATGGTCAATACATCCACTCGTTTTGCAGATGGCTTTGAATATGGTCTGGGTGCTGAGATTGGTATCAGTACAGATAAGTTACACGCAAGAGGCCCAGTAGGACTTAACGGCTTAACTTCACTTAAATATATTGTATTGGGTGATGGACAGATCAGAATATAAAGTTTTCATTTAATGAAAACTGATTAATATTTGTACCCAATAACAACTATACTAAAAAGATATACACAACAAGAGAGAATAAATGCAAACAAAAGATCTACTGAAAATGGTCACAGAGGTTTTGGATGAACACAAAGGAGAAAACATTACTGTATTGGATGTAATAGGCAAAACCAGTGTAACTGATTATATGGTATTGGTAACCGCCACATCAGAACGCCATGCAAAATCACTAGCCAATTATGTATTAAAAAAAGCTAAAGAAATTGACTTTACCCCATTAGGTGTTGAAGGTCTAACGGGCTCAGACTGGGTTTTACTGGATTTGGGCGATATAGTTCTACATGTCATGACAGCCAAAGCACGAGATTTTTATGAGCTAGAAAAACTATGGTCTGTTGAAAGACCAGAAGAATTGCTTGAATAATTGAAGAAATGCCCTCCTCTGCCGATATTAAATAAATAAAAGCCACCCTTCTACTTTCCTGCTCTACATCACAAATATTCAGTTAATCTGATTAAAATGTGTATTTTGTAGGTTGGATGAATTTTTTTAGCGTAGCGAAAAAACGAAATCTGACAGCTATGTAAAATGGCGGATTTCGTTATCGCGCTTCGCGCAATAAAATCAACTAACCTACCTGACTACATTATGATTGTACTGCAAAGAAATTATTAGGCAGGTTTTTTGCGGATTAAGCATAAATAAGGCTTGAATATATTAATATTTTTCTATGTAGAATTGGATCTAGTACTCCCACAATTTTGATTTGATCAATTGCGCTTGGGAATGATGTAGAGAGGACTAAAGTCCGCTCTACAATACTCATCAATCCAAAACTACACATGATTTAAATGTTAATTTAAACCCTCCCTGTTTTATTGCTATATCTTAGTACAATCTTAGAAAGATATTGGAGGAACCAGCTTGTGAAACAAATAATTTTAAAGGTTTTGTTAATTTTTTATTTAATAACTCTGAGTGCATGTTCTACAGTCTCAACTAAAACTCAAGATATTATTGCCCATACTCAAAATAAAGTTTTATTAGCCAGCGGCTATAGTAAACTCCCTAATACTACTCAATTAACACAAACTCAAAAAAGGCAAGTAACTGAACAGACAGCTAAACTTAACGCCTATCGAGCACTGGCTAAGCAGTTGTATAGAGAGCCATTAGATAATAATATACTGGTCGCAGATCAAGTTATTAAAAATGAAGTCTTTAGAATTTATCTAGATTTGTTTTTACGTGAAGCTAAAGTTCTAGAGTCGAAAACAATTTTAGATCAGCAAAAAGTAACCCTGGCATTAAATTTAACCCCTCGCTTTTTTCAATGTATTTCCAGTACAGTTAATATTGTTACCCATTGTTTACAAGAAGATAACAAAACTGTATTTACCCGAATTGGCTATCAACAAGCTGAATTATCTACCGTTAATCTTGCTTGCGCCTATAATTGTAGTTCACCCCTGTATGTATCTGGGTTTTCAAAAGAAAAATCTGGACTGGATAAAAAAATGTTAAGCCATGGGTTATATGATAGCGAATGGACTATTAATATTGCACTCCGGTCGGCACTACGCTATTTTATTCTGACTGAACTTATCTTTAACTAAGCTTATATAAATAAGTCATGAAATTATCATCTTGTTTTCTGCTTTTTTTCAGCATTCTTTTCATACAAAGTTGTGCAAAGCCCAAGCCTGAAATTGCTGAGCCAGACATTAAACCTGTTCAGCGTATCATTACCGTTCAGGGACAAGCGATTATACAAAATGGAGCGAAATTATTAGCCAGAAAACAGGCATTCAGAAATGCTATCAATAATGTTTCTATTAAGCTAAACGATACCGCCCGTACAGATTTAATATTAGGCAGTACTAAAGTAGTAGATGAATGGATAGAAAATAAGGTTTATCATCTACAAGCTTTAACAGTTCTATCTAATGATCAACAATGCAATGCACCCTATCGAAAAAAATTGCTTGCAACAGGCTTTCCAATTGCAAGCGCAGGTCAGATCAGTGCCAATGAAACGCAGGATCTATATAGCGGCATACCCAGAGAAATTATGAATATTCTAATAGAGTCAGGCGATTTTATTGGTAAAAATGAAACTCACACCGTCTTATTCGCTCGTCCAAGCATGGCGCCAGAAATAGAAGATCAGCACAGAGTAATCCGTCAATTAGCCCAACCCTATCATGCTCAATTTGTTCTTTCGGGTGTCATCAGAGATTTAGAAGTAGAATCAACAGAATATGTTCGAGGTGCCGGTATTTTTGCTCAGGCAAAATCCCTGATGCGTGATTTTGTTGCCAGACGCGGAATAGCAATTGATATTTATGTACATGATGGAATCAGTGGCTCTCTATTATTTCAACAACGCTATACTAATACTGCTTTAGGCGATGTATGGATTCCTTCTGGATATACTGTGGGTAGCGAACGTTTTAAATCAACCCCCACAGGCAATAGAATATCTGAAATCATCCAATCAGTGAGTAAAGATATCAGACAATTATTCTCCTGCTACCCTTTTTCCGCCCAAATTCTTAAAGTAGAAAATAAAAAGATTTATATAGCTGCTGGAGCGCAAGATAAATTAAAACCAGGGGATAACTTAGTCGTTTATGCATCAAATTTAAACGCAGGGCTACAGGAAAACAAATTAATTGGTGTAGTGAATATACAGGATGTACAAACCAATTTTAGCGTGGGGCAAATGGAATTGGTTTCTGATACAAGGAGAATCAAGGCTGGAGATTTTGTTAAAAGCTGGTAAAAAGGGCAAAATTTAATAAACAATGCCTTAGGAACGTAGGTTGGGTTAGATTTTTTAGCGTAGCGAAAACACGTAACCCAACAACACACCAATTGTTGAAGGGATGCTGGGTTTACGTGACCGTGCGAAGTATATGTAGGACGGACTTTATCCGCTCTATATTAAGCCCCACCTATCAAATCGAAATTGTTGGCACACAAGTTATTAAAAACTTATATCGCCTTTTTAATTCTATCCAAAGCATTGGTTAAATTTTCCATACTAGTAGCAATAGAAATTCTAATATGTCCAGGACAGCCAAAAGCAGATCCCGGCACTAAAGCCACCCCTGCTTTTTCAATCAAATATTCAGCAAAATCAAGATCCGAATTAATTCCATCCAGTTTATCAATCAGTTTTTCTATATTAGGAAAAACATAAAACGTTCCGTCACTTTTGATACATTCAACACCATCAATAGAATTAAGCTCAACAACAACCGCATCATGACGCTTTTTAAATTCGACCAACATGGTTTCAATACAAGTTTGATCACCTGTAATAGCTGCTACTGCTGCTTTTTGAGAAATCGAAGTCGGATTTGAAGTGCTCTGTGACTGGATTTTACGCATAGCCCCAATCAAATCGGCAGGCCCAGCTGCATAACCAATCCGCCAACCGGTCATAGAATAGGCTTTAGAAATCCCGTTCAACACCATAGTCTGTGCATATAACTCAGGACAGGCATTCAGAATATTTACAAAACTGCCTCTTTCCCAAAGTATATGTTCATACATATCATCGGTAGCAATAATGATTTCAGGATATTCTTTTAATACATCACCTAAAGCTTTCAACTCAGTTTTTGAATAAGCAACACCCGTTGGGTTAGAAGGACTATTGATCACAAACAAACGAGTTTTGTCAGTAATAGCTGCACGCAATTGATCAGCGGTAATTTTAAACTGCTGAGCCTGAGACGTTTCAACAATCACAGGTACACCATCCGCTAATAAAACCATATCAGGATAGGAAACCCAATAAGGTGCAGGAATAATCACCTCATCGCCCGGATTAATCAGTGCTTGAGCAAGATTAAAAAAACTTTGTTTACCCCCACAAGAAACCAGAATTTGATTCAATTTGTAATCAAAGCCATTATCGTTTTTAAATTTATCAATAATAGCTTGTTTTAATTCAACAATTCCATCAACTGCGGTATATTTTGTAAAGCCTTCGGAAATAGCTTTTACTGCAGCCGCTTTAATATGTTCGGGGGTATCAAAATCCGGCTCACCTGCTCCTAATCCAATAATATCATTACCCGCCGCTCTCATTTCAGCAGCCCTGGCAGTAATCGCCAGAGTAGGTGATGGTTTAACAGCTTTGACCCTATTAGATAATTGAATACTCATAATTCCTCAAGTTGAATTTAAAAAAATTGCTCCATTATACTCTAATCTTTAGCTAGAATTAATAGCTAACAAAATAGTAGAACTTACTTTTTGCTACTTTAAACGTACCTGATAGCTATGCAAGGTAAGTCACAATAAATAAACCACCCATCTTGCTGGTCTTTTTGTCCGTCTTTAGTCGTGTAAAAACAGTTACGTAGCTGACTATTCGTTATTGCTGAACGACTAAAGACAAATAAAATTCTTGCCCAATATTGGTCATTTATTTACTGCGAATTACCAACCTTAAAATAGTGTCACAGAGCGCCTGAACTATCTTTGATGGTTAAATAAGTTGATCAGGTTTTAGA
>CAYNRB010000105.1:0-10416 GCA_964399475.1 uncultured Methylomarinum sp. | reverse complement strand
GATCGTGCAGCAATAGGCGCATAGCAGGCTATGTAACTGTTGCTGCACGATCAAAAACGGACAAAAAGACCAGCAAGATTGGATGATTATTTTTTCCATCTCCCTTAGCATAGCGCTTCTGATTATTGCGGTTAAGCGTTGCAGCAAAGATTTTGTTTGATATTTTGTGAATATTAACAAGCGTTTCATTTTAGAGGAAACTGAATGAATAAAAAAATATTAGTCACAGGAGGTGGGGGCTTTATTGGTTCTCTTTATGTGAAAAGTTGCTGGACTTAGGAGCGAGGATTTAATAATATCCGAATCTTGGCTTGTCTTTTTGTCCGTCTTCTGCGTTGTAGAAACAGTTGCATAGCTCGCTATGCGCCCGTTTCTACGCCTTGAAGACGAACAAAAATCCTGCGCCAAACTTTCGGATATTATTAAATCCTCACTCCTTAGGGAATGAAGTTCTTTGTGTCGATAATTTCTTTACCGGAAATAAGTCAAATAGTAGACATTTGTTAACTAATACTTCATTTGAATTGATCAGACATGATGTGACTTTCTCGCTATTCGTTGAAGTGGATGAAATTTACAATTTTGCTTGCCCGGCATCACCTGTTTTTTATCAGAAAGACCCTGTACAAACTACAAAAAACTCTGTTCATGGTGCTATTAATTTATTGGATCTGGCAAAGCGTCTTGGCGCTAAAATATTGCATGCATCAACTTCTGATATTTTTGGTGATCCAGAAGTGCATCCACAAACTGAAGATTATTGGGGAAAGGTCAATCCAATTGGTATAAGAAACTGTTAGGTGGTTTCCAACAATAAATAGTCCAAGCTTTCTTGTCTTTTTGTTCCTGATCAAACAATCTCAATCGTTACGTAGAATAACTATGCGCCTCTTGAGATTGTTTAATCAGAAATAAAAATCCTACGCAATTCTGGCATATTTATTGTTGGAAACCACCTTTCGATGAAGGGAGGCGATGCGCTGAAACACTTTTTTTCGATTAACATCGTCAGCATCAACAGGGTATTAAGGTTATTAGGATATTTAACACCTATGGGCCTAGAATGTAGCCAAACGATGGTCGGGTGGTTAGTAATTTTATCGTTCAGGCTTTATCATGTACAGATATTACAATCTATGGTGATGGCACGCAAACTCGCTCATTTTGTTTTGTGAGTGATTTGGTAGAAGGTATCGTTCGAATGATGAATTCACCGCGCGGATTTATTGGTTCTGTCAATCTAGGAAATCCAACAGAATTTACCATGCTAGAGTTAGCTGAAATGGTATAAAGTTAACGGGTTCAAAATCAAAACTGGTTTTTAAGCCATTGCCTGAAGATGATCCCAGACAGCGTAAACCGGATATTGCTTTGGCAAAAGAACAATTAAGCTGGGAGCCAGAAGTTCAGTTAGAAGATGGCTTGAAAGAAACTATTCCATATTTTAAATCCATTATTTAATTATTTACTGGACGTGCCTTCTGTCTTTTTCTAAAACAATTATGTATCCGTTATATGTTACAGGGCGAACTTGATAGATTTTATGTAGAGTGGGCAGTCTTTTTTGCCCACCAATATAGAGTACACTATAGTAGACAAAAAAGCCTTCGCGATAATGTACCATAGGAACGTGTACAAAATAATATGAGCAACTGTAGAATGAGTATGGTCGTTTTCGTGTTCATAGCGTATTTAATTCCTATATCTAAGTAATGAAATTATTTCAGCTTTTCAGAGTTTTTATAGTTGACCCTGTTAATTTAAGTATTAAAGCAAAATTACTTTCGCTTATTGCCTGTTTTTGTTCCATTTTTTTTATAGCTTTAATAACTAAAATTATTTCTCCCTGGCCGGGCTATCCTATGATTGTGGCTTCCATGGGAGCCTCTTCGATTATTCTTTTTTTTATTCCTGGTAGTCCATTAGCACAACCCTGGCCTTTTGCTGGAGGACAGCTGATATCTGCTCTTGTTGGTATTGCTTGCGCCCTAAATATTTCAGAAACAGCAACAGCTGCAGCGACCGCAGTGGGTGCTTCAGTGGTTCTTATGCTGATTTTTAGATGTCTACATCCACCTGCTGCTGCAACCAGTTTAACGCCAATAATGGCAGGCTCTTCGATTACCTCGCTAGGCTATTCGTTTGTACTTGTTCCTGTTGCATTGAATGTAGCGACTTTGTTAGTGCTGGCAATCATAATTAATCGTTGGATAATGCACAGGGATTATCCTAGTCCTATTCCTGCTAAAAAATTACAGACAGGAAATGCGGCTAGAAAAACCAATTATCATATAGGTTTTTTGGAAGAAGATCTTTCTTTAGCATTAACGCATAGCAATGTATTTTTAGATATGACGCATGCTGAATTGTGCCATTTATTGACCCAGGCAGAAATGAATGCTTTTAAACGTATCAAGAGAGATATTTCCTGTGCTGATATTATGCTTAAAGAAGTAACTTATGTGGAATATGGGACTGAAGTGGAGAAGGCTTGGGAGATAATGCATCAAAATAAGCTTAAGGCAATGCCTGTACTAGATAAAGCCAGACGAGTGATAGGGATTATTACCTGGTCTGATTTTTTTAAATTTGTGGATTTGAATAGCTATGCAGATTTACAGAATAATTTTCGTAGATTTATTCGCCGTACACCTGCTAATATAACTTCCAAGCCGGAAGCAGTCGGCCATATAATGACTACTTCAGTGGTTACATTGCCGGAAACCTTGCATATTATTGAGCTCATCTCATTAATGTCTACACAAGGATACAAGCAAATTCCTATAGTGAATCAAGAGAGAAAGTTTGTTGGAATGGTTTTTCAGGCAGATTTGATTGCAGGACTTTATAATGATCAGCTAATAAAAAAACTTGATCCATTACGAGTGTCCACTATAAATTGAACGTAGGCTGGACAGTCTTTTTTGCCCGCCACTACTCTGGAGTAGGCTAAGATGGGAAAAAAATTGCCCAATCCTACAAAAACCAGATCAGGTTTATCCTGTAACATATAGCGGATACCGATATGATTGTTAGTAATTTTGTTCCATCAATTCAGTCTGCATTTGAAGGATAATTTTTTCGTTTAGAGAAAAACATTTGCTGGATGATCAAGCCAGTTTTGCATATTTTGTTGTTGTGTGATTAAATCAGCCATGACTAGTATCGCTGTACAGAGTCAGTTTTTTGAAAGTTGTTATTAAATGATTCAATTTGTTAACAAATTTCAGGTTTGATTGGGTAGAATCGCCTCACTACCCAATCTGATCTAACTATAATAAATGAGGTATATTTTGGAGTTATTGATATGAATAGTCTTACAGCACTCTCTTTAAGTATTGGTGTTTTGGCTGGACTTGCAACTTTTTTGGCTGTAGGACCACTTGCAGGTATTTTTTTAATATGGGTTGCAACGATCTCTTGGGCGGCCTATTTTGCCTTGGGTGGAGATGATGCGGCAGCAAAAAACACAGTAGTTTGTAGTATTTTTGGTGTCTGTATGGCTACTTATGCAGCCATAGAAATTACTAGTATTGGTCCAGATGCAATGCTTGGGTTCCCAATGACTGCTGCATTAATTGTTACCATTACAGTTATCGTATCCTGTCTTGCAGCAAACATACCTGCGCTTGCTTGTATTCCTGCAACTGTTTTAGGTTATTCAGCTACTTTTGGCTATGTTCTACAAACACCTGATATTTTATCAAAAGACGTGTTAATGAGTCTTTCATGGAATAATCCTGTTCTTATTATTTCTTGTTCTTTGATTGTTGGTGTTGCATTTGGCATTGGCTCAGGAAAATTAGCAGCTAAATGGACTACCATTGCTGATTAATAGAAATAATCTCCCTAAGGGAGATGGAAAAAAAATAATCATCCAATCTTGCTGGTCTTTTTGTCCGTCTTCGATCGTGCGGCAATAGTTACATAGCTTGTATGCACCTATTGCTGCACGACCAAAGACAAACAAAAATCCTCTCCAATAATATGGACGATTATTTATTTCCAGCTCCCTAATGAGCAATATTTGAGCATTTAAAAAGTGGGTTGAAATCCGCACATCATCAATAAAAACATATTGATGATGAATTAAAATTATAAGAATCTCTAAATTTCGTTCAAATTGGTATTGTACAAACAGATATTTAGCTTTCAGCTGTATCTGTTTGTACATCTTTAAAAATTTTATCCCGGTTCAAAATCAAGCGTACATAATTCCTTTGCCGCATGCAGTTGACCATTTAACAGCGAATTTTTTAAATTTTCAGTTCGTTGCATATAAACATCAGTTAGTTCTTTAAATGCTTCCGGCAAATGATGTCGTTCCAATTGAGATAAATGTCCGTCAAATGCAGCTGAAACGCTGAGTAGATCGAGAAGAAAAAATCTTTCCTGTGCTGAAACTTCATCTAATAGCTGTAAAAAATCCTCCCAATTATCGTATTCAAAATTCTCATTAATTTTAAAGGTATCAGATAACCTGACTAATAAAATTAACATGTTAGGATGATAGTTTTGAGCGAGAACCATCATCGTTGCAATAGCCCTAATTGAACCTTCACGCGCCTTAGGGCTGAGCTGTTCGACAAACTTATCCGTTAACGTTTCATTAACAATATGGCTTGCCAGTTTATTACCGAAAAGCCTGAGTCGAGCTTCTCGTGCTACTTTATAAATAGTAAATGCATCCCAGATACCAGTAATAGGAATAGCAATCCAGCTAAAAGCATTTCGTGCTTCACCTTTACCAAAAATCCGAATTAATAAGAATTTTACCGCTAAACTACTTAGCAATATTTTGGCTTTATAGAGAAAAGCAACAAGAAATAATTTAGATTTTGATAAGTGTTTAAGAGGGTCAATCCCTAAATAGTGAATAATCGGATCAGGTACCTCCAATGCAGCACGGGCAAGAAGATTAGGTATAGAGTAGTCATCACCTGGTAGACAAGAACCCTTGGTAGGCTGGTTATGACCCGTTAAACAGGCCAGGCTGTATACCGTTTTAAGTCCTAGCCAGAATAATACCCCCATTTCCACGAGCAACATAAGGACAATGACTCCACCATAGAGTAGGTAATATTCCAGCGTATCCATGGTTTCCTGGTAAGTCCATTCTATCCATACCGAGACAAATGTGGTTAAAGCACCAATAGCAAAGGCAATGATTGCAGCAAAAATAGTAATGTTGCTTGAGAGTGCTTGGAGTGTATTATCAGGTGGTAATTGATCAATGCTGATATTTTTTATATCAGCAGTGCCTGATTTGTCGGTTAAATAGCGGTAATATTTCACGCCTATTTTTTCTAGAAAGCTAGGTGACTCTTGCCTGATGTACGATGATTTATTGAATTTTTTAATAGCTGACATATGCTCTTCTCCAAGGATATAAGGAATCTATAAGTTATTTGTTTTTCATTCCTAATTAATTATTTTCAATCAGATTATTCCATTGCTGTTTTAATTTCAGTGTTGCCTCTGATAATGGAGTGGCATTAAATGAGTCATCATGTTCAGATAAAAGCTCTGCTTCCTGTAGTTTATCCAGACCATCATTTATTTCAAAATCCATTGGAATATCGTATTGTTGCAAAATATAATGCTCAATTTTCTGATCTAAAAGGGTTCGGCTGATAGAGCCATTGATGGTTAGAAAAAAATAGGCGAGTATCGCTTCCTTACATTCTTCGGATTCTGCTAAATCCGCCAGATAAGTCAGTGCACCCATGTTATTATCCAGGCTGTAAAAATACAGGTTCTTAGTTAGAATAGCGCTGTATTTTGCTCTTTGAGAAAATATTTTAGAAATTTGTCGCCATATCACCCCTAAAAGACCAGCTACTGCAAGCAGGGCTGAAAGTGGTTCAATTGCAGCACTGAATTTAGTAATTGTAGCCATAATTCCACCGGCAGTGCCACCACCACCCATGACTCCAAGTTTTATTTTATCGAAAAGACGAATTTGTATCCGAGTGTTTGGGAATAACATTTCCAGATCAGCTCTGGGAATGTCTTTAAATAATTTCAGGTAGATGATTTTTTGTTCATTCTTGACACCTAAGGTTTTTAAAGCTTCATCCGCTTTTTTCTCTGCTTTTTTAGTACTTAATTTATTGCTTTCTGTATGGTGCTGAATCCATTGTTGCCGGTTTTTAGGTTGCAACAATACAAATAAACGTCGGTATATCAGGGTTTCGATAGTTTTTTCTTTTAAATAAATTTGCTTCCAGTTCTTTCTGGATTCTGTCTGAATAGCAGAGCCTCGGTAAAAAAGTGCAACTTCTTCAAATTCATCAAAATCGACTGAAACTTTAACCCCATGGGGTGATATTTTGTTAAGCGCTTCATTCAGGTCATCTTCAGATAATCTTTCATAGTTAGCATTTTCTAACACTGTAAATAGCTCAGTTTTCAAAGTAGATATTTGTTCATCTGAAGCTTGATTGTTATGGATTAAGGTTTCTCTATCAGGACTAAAGGGAAGATAGATGTGTTTTAGGTTTTGTAAATGGGCATGTGCCCGAGCATGAAATAAGGCAATATAAGCCGTACAAAATTGTTTAAATAAAATACGTTGATCGTTTGGCAGCAAATCAGAGTTAAATAAGTCGGCAACTAAACTGTCAAGACTTATCGGGATGAATCGTTCAAGCACATCATCTTGATATCGGGTCTGTTTTGTCATTAATAAATTCTCATCAGTAATATTTGGGAATGAAAAATAAATAAATTGTACATTATGGCGCAGTATTTTTTGTTTGTCATAGTTTGTATAGCATTGGGCGCATAGCAGGCTACGTAACCGATGCTATACAAACCATGACGGACTAATAGGCAAGTCAGAATGGTTAAGTTATTTATTTTCTATACCTTAGTTACTATTTTACAATTTATAGGTCGCGTCAAGGTTTTTTGTTATAACAAGACTTGAATGCTTTGAAGAAAATGTTATTCAGCTAGTATTCAGGTTTTTATGACATTCTAGAAAAATTTGGCGGTTTATAGAGAAACTTTAGTAATTTATTTGGAGGTTCAATGGGTATTTTAGATGCAATTTTATCGGGTGGAAATGCACAGATAGTTTCCCAGTTAGCACGATCTGTAGGTATAGATGAATCTGATGTGACAAATGTAATTAAGCAACTTTTGCCGGCTGTAACCAAAGGAATAAAGAATAATGTGGGAAGTTCAGGCGGTTTAGGTAGTCTCATTAATGCTTTAGGTTCGGGAAATCACCAGCAATATCTGGATAATCCTGAAAAATTGACAGAATCCGCCGCTGTTGATGAAGGTAATTCCATTTTAGGTCATGTTTTTGGCAATAAAGACGTGAGTCGAAATGTTGCAGGCCATGCAGCATCGCAGACAGGTGTTGACAGTGGAATTGTTAAAAAATTATTGCCAATGGTGGCAACTGCTGTCATGGGAGCTTTAAGTAAGGAAACGGCTCAGAATCCATTATCCGGAGTCGGTAGCAGTTTGGATGTTAGTTCTCTTTTGGGTGCGGATTCTTCGGCCGTTACGGGTCTTATTTCATCTTTTCTGGATGCTGATAATGATGGAGATATAACGGATGATTTGTTTAATATGGCAAAGAAATTTTTTTAATTAATTGTTTAGCTAGAGGTCGTCATGGGACTATTTGATTTTGCAAAAGAAATAGGCAATAAACTATTCACTAATGAAGCAGATGCAGCAGAAAAAATCTCAGATTATATTAAAAGCAATAATCCAGGGATTGATGATTTATTTGTAATCTATAAGGAGGGTGAAGCTACATTGATCGGCGTTACCGAAAGTGATGTAGCCGCTCAAAAGGCGGTGTTGATGGCCGGTAATGTAGAAGGCGTAACTAAGGTCATCCCCAAAATAGAAATTAATCAACAAATTGAGGTTTCATTGGAGCCAGAAAATGTTGAATATTATGTCATTCAAAGCGGAGATTCGCTGTCTAAAATAGCCAAAAAATATTATCAGGATGCAATGGCCTATCCTCGGGTTTTTGATGCGAATAAAGAAGTCATACAAGATCCTGATTTAATTTATCCAGGCCAAAAAATTCGGATTCCGCTTGATGTTGCTTAATTCATTGGAAATTCAGTTTATTTTCATTTTCTCATTCGTATGAGATTTTTGTTCTTATCAAGAAATAAGATGAGCTCAATTACTGAAGAAATTGCTGCTTAGGAGTGAGGATTTAATAATATCCGAAAGTTTGGCGCAGGATTTTTGTTCGTCTTCAAGGCGTAGAAACGGGCGCATAGCGAGCTATGCAACTGTTTCTACAACGCAGAAGACGGACAAAAAGACAAGCCAAGATTCGGATATTATTAAATCCTCGCTCCTTAGGGAGTTGGAAATAAGTAATCATCCATTATTGGGCAGGATTTTGTCCGTCTTCGATCGTGCAGCAATAGGCACATAGGAACGAGGATTTAATAATATCCGAAAGTTTGGCGCAGAATTTTTGTTTGTCATCTGTGTTTTAGAAACAGGCGCATAGCAGGCTACGTAACTGTTTCTACAACACAGATGACGGACAAAAATACAAGTCAAAATTCGGATATTATTTAATCCTCGTTCCATAGCAGGCTATGTAACTGTTTCTGCACGATCGAGGACGGATAAAAAGACCAGCAAGATTGGATGATTATTTTTTTCCATCTCCCTTAGACAAGGTCAAAAATTTCAGTCATTTCATGCTCGTTTGCTGGAGTGTTAAAACATGTTTTAGCACTCCAGAAAGAAACTTTAGCTGTTTTCGGAAGTGCGCTATAACTTAATTTTGAAGTGTTGTGAAATGTTAGTATTCTGTGGTGTTATCTGAAAAAACGTCCTTGAGATTTATATCTTACTCTGATAAAATACTCAAATTATTTCGACGTGCCTCTTTAATTGCGCACAACTTAATCATATTTTCTATTCCAATTAAATGCCCAGGTAGCTCAGTCGGTAGAGCAGAGGACTGAAAATCCTCGTGTCGACGGTTCGATTCCGCCCCTGGGCACCATTTTTTGAATACTTCCTATTTCACTCCCCTAAAATTGAGATTGATATGCCGATTTCTGAGGTTTTATTGTCTCATATCGCTAGTTTAAAACTATGCACTTTTAGTGCAAGGCTTTAGGTGGTTTCCAACAATAAATATACCAAACTTTCTTGTCTTTTTGTTCCTGATCAAACCATCTCAATCGTTACGTAGAATAACTATGCGCCTCTTGAGATTGTTTAATCAGAAACAAAAATCCTACGCAATTCTGGCATATTTACTGTTGGAAACCACCTTAACTGCTACTCATATTTTTTTGTGATCTAGAAGTAATTTGAGAAAAATATTATCGTTAAATCCTATCCACACTAAAATCCAGGGCAACCGTCCCTAATATTGAATTAACGGTGTAGTCTGGATGTAGAGCAGCGAAATCCGGGAGGGAATTATGCGACTGACCCCAGATTCCGCTACGCTCCATCCAGGCTACATTGATGGCATGTCTGAGTGGCTGTCGGTCTTCCATGTTCCCCCTGGGATTTATAGCGGATACATTAAATCGTCTATTGGTTTAATCGTTGTTTGTTTAGGTTTAAAGTTGAAATTTATAGTATTTGAATATTTGCGAATAAGTAAATACGGGAACGACTTCCAGTCTATAGTGGTTGAGTCCCCATTTTTTGTCATAGGGCAATTTCTCGTAAATAGCAGTTCGCTTATCTTAAAATTATAGTTCATACGGGTTGTCAAGAAATTTAAAAAACGTTTCTATAAGTTTTGTAAAAGATTGATCATTGTCTACCGTAGTGGCTATTTTTCATCTAAAACCAGCCTTTGATCTTCCAAATCTTTTATCCGCGTTTCATATGCTGTAATTAATGGCAGGTTTCTTTGTCGCTGTTCGTGGCTCCAGCCAATAAATTGATCACGGGGTGCGGTTTGCCAAGCTGCGGCACCAAAGCCGAGCGTGGTAATGATTTGCTCGTCAAGGGTGACAAAAGTTAGTGAGTCACGGTTCGGTTCAAAGTGCTTGCGCCAGACAGACCTTGCTTGTATTATGCCGCCTAAGTTGCGAAGCAAAGGACGTTTTCAAAGTATCAGTAAACTGGGTTAATGGGCAGAAAAATGCTCGACATACGTGCTGTCAAAGGGACAGCTAAAGTGGGTAGCCAATTTAGCAGACTACGTAAGGTATTTCCAAAATTCAGTCAATCAAGAGAATTTATTGATCGATTTGCCTCCACCACTATATCGTTTCTCAAGTCATGGAAATTCTTAAAAAAAGGACTTGATAGATTCAGCTATAAACAATGTTACGCATTCTCAAAAAACAATTACCCAGAAACTCAAAAGTAAAAAAACAACTGCAAGCCTGGTTAAAGAAAAACAATACACTTCAAAAAAAATTGACAGCTTTTCCACTACTG
>CAYNRB010000104.1:0-10417 GCA_964399475.1 uncultured Methylomarinum sp. | reverse complement strand
TTGTTGTTGTTGTTGTTGCGAATTATGCCGAGTTAGCCTATCAATCTAGCCAACTCATTAAGGGGAGGTAAAATCATCATTTTAGATAATTGTAAAGCAACCAAAGCAACTAAAGGTGATAAATCAAGACCTCCTAAATTAGGTATAATTCTACGGCACATATTTAATAAAGGCTCAGTAAGGCTATATAAAATGGATGCAGCAGGGTTGTAATTTCCAGGATCAAACCAGCTAAGTATTGCTCTCCCAAATACTGCAAATACAAATACGTTAATCACTAAACCAATTAATTGGGTAAAGGATAATATGAACAAGGCTGGGATACTAACCAGTACACCTTTCAACATCAAAATTGAAAAGTCTGCAATCATTTGTAGCGCTAAGGCTAAGACTATTGATGAGGTATCAATTTTGCCAACAGAAGGAACGAAGCGGCGAAAAAATTTTAAGGGCGGATGGGTAACCTTGACTAGAAATTGAGAAATGGGGTTATAAAAATCTGCATGAGCCCATTGTAGTAAAAAACGCAAAATCACTGCCAAAATGTACAGCGAAATAATTGTATCTATTAAAAATATCATTGGATTAGTCATATAGCTAGTCCCCATTATTTTTCTCCTAATTCTTTAGACATTTCTATGGAACGGTCTCTTGCGGCATGTAATGCTTTAGAAACCAGTCGGGAAAAACCTTCTTCTTCAAAGGTTTGAATTGCTTTTTGGGTTGTGCCACCCGGTGATGTCACTTTTTTTCGTAACTCCATGGGGGTATCTGCTGATTCCATTGCCATTTTAGCGGCACCTAAAGCAGTTTGCTGAATTAATAGTCTGGCAGACTCTTCACTTAATCCCAATTCTAATGCAGCTTCCTCCATAGCTTCCATTAATAAAAAATAATAGGCGGGACCACTACCTGATACGGCTGTTACTGCATCTAATTCACTTTCTTTGTCTACCCATATTGAAATGCCCACAGCGCGCAAAATATTTTCAGCAAGATCTTTTTGCTGATTATTAACATGTGGATTGGCATGAAGAGCAGTTGCACCCGCTCTAACTAATGCCGGTGTATTTGGCATACAACGGACTATTGCTAGTTCGTTACCTAACCACTGAGCAAGACTCTCTTGGGTAATACCTGCGGCAATAGAGACCACTAGTACTTCTTTGTTTAGCAAGTTTTTGGCCACTTGTTCGGCAACCATTCGTAATATTTGCGGTTTAACTGCTAAAATTACCACATCAACCTGATTAATAAGATCATCATTAGTTTGAGAACCATTAATTTTAAGGTTTGAGATTAATGATTGCAACACATCTTGATTGTTATCTGAAACCCATATTTGATCTGGTGAAAGTCCACTGGCAATAAGTCCATTTATTAAACTGGATGCCATATTGCCACCGCCAATAAAACCAATCTTTTGTGTATTCATTGAAAAGAAAAATAATTTAAATGATCTCTATTTTACTGGTTATTTAGGTTTTAGGAATGAAAATCGTAATCAAAACCCATTAATATTTGGATAGACAGTTCAAAACAGTACAATTGTTTTAATAAATTTTGCAACTATACTTTGATTGTACGAGAGAGTTTTTAAAGGTGTTGCTATTTCAAAAAGTGGATTATCATCTTTTCAATTCCTCATGCCTTTGATTTAAGACGTGAGGATTTAATAACTTGCGGATTTTGACTTGCCTTTTGACTCCACAGAAGCACTAATAAAATAATTGCCTAGACTGCTATACGCCTATTTTATTAGTACGCCTGAGAAGCCAAATTCTGCGCCAAACTTCCGAAACTTATTAAATCCTCACTCCTATAATTTACGAATTGCTTATGCAAAACCCACACTTATGAAGAGAATAGTACTGATCGATAATGATCAAGTAAATTTAAATTTACTTTGGCATTTAATGAGAAATATAAAAGCCCATCAATCAGCCAATTTCCTAGATCCAGTAGAAGCGTTGTCCTGGTGTTTGGAAAATGAACCTGAATTAATTATTGTTTCTTACAACATGTCTGAAATGAATGGCATAGAATTTATAGAGCAATTTCGGCTCTCTTCTGAAGATTCAGATATCCCTATAATTTTAGTAACCACTGATGATCAATCCAATGTCAAGCATAAGGCAGTAGAAGTGGGGGTGACAGAATTTCTGCATAAGCCCATTGATGCTACCGAATTAATGGTTCGAGTAAAGAATTTGTTAATGCTCAGAAATAGTACTTCAAAATTAGCAGATCAAACCCAATGGTTAAAGGATGAAGTACAAAAAGCGACTGAAGAGGTACGAAATCGGGAACAGGAAGTTATTTTTCGCTTAACTAAAGCTGCTGAGTATAGAGACCCTGAAACCGGTGGGCATATTAAAAGAATGGCACACTTTTCACGTCATATTGCTATGCATTTAGATCTTTCAGCAGAACAGCAAAATTTACTGTTGGAAGCTGCACCTATGCATGATATTGGTAAAGTGGGTATTCCTGATTCTATATTACTTAAACCTGGAAAGCTTGATGTTGCTGAATTTAAGATAATGAAAGAGCATGCTCAGTACGGATACGATATCTTAAATGATAGTCCTTCTCCTTTAATGCAATTAGGTGCCAGCATTGCTTTAACCCACCATGAAAAATATGACGGTAGTGGTTACCCAAATAATTTAAAAGATGAAGCGATTCCTATCTATGGGCGCATTGTTGCTGTTGCCGATGTGTTTGATGCGCTCACTAGCGAGCGGCCTTATAAAAAAGCTTGGACTATTGAAGATTCAGTTGATTTTTTAAGAGAAAATTCTGGCACTCACTTTGATAGAAGTTGTGTCTATGCTTTTTTACATGATATGGATGAGGTTTTAAGGATAAAAAAACAATTCAAAGATGATAATTAAGGATATACTTTATAAATACTCTATCGCTTGTCATAACCTGGACTAAGGGAGATGGAAAAAACAATCATCCAATCTTGCTGGTCTTTTTGTCCGTCTTTGGTCATGCAGCAACAGTTACATAGCTTGCTATGCGCCTATTGTTGCACGACCAAAGACAAACAAAAATTCTGTTCAATAATGGACGATTATTTATTTCCAGCTCCCTAAGGTAAATAATAAGTGAATTTATAATTACTGAACTGTCCATCAGACCAACCGCATATGATCGATACCCTATATATTGAAGAAGGTGTACGTAACCATCCTCGTAGCTTAAATATTTGTGATCGATTCCCCAAAGCCAAACAAATTATCTGTGAAAGATATACTGAAGTATTTAATCCTAAAGCCCAGAATTTCCGGCTTCAAAAAATCAAGCCGGCATTAATTCTTGCTGAAAAGTATAAAAACTTTAGCATGCCAACGCCTCAGGGTTATGGTATTGGTGCTGAAAAAAATTACTACTTTTCCCATATGCTTAATTGCTTATATGATTGTCGATATTGTTTTTTACAAGGCATGTTCCAATCGGCTAATTATGTGTTATTCGTTAATTTTGAAGCCTTTCAAGCGGATATTCAGCAAATTTGTAATGCCACACCAGATGAGGAGATACACTTTTTCTCCGGTTATGATTGCGATAGTTTAGCCTTGGAACCCGTGACTGGATTTGCTGAGCATTTCTTACCTTCATTTGCTGAAATCCCAAATGCTTGGTTAGAACTCAGAACCAAAAGTACACAAATCAGAAGTTTGTTAAATAGAAAATCATTCCCTCGTTGCATTGTTGCTTTTAGTTTATCTCCCGATGAAATAGCAAAAAAAGTTGAGGATAAAGCACCGACTTTATCCCGCAGGCTGGATGCTTTATGTAAATTGCAGGAACATGGCTGGATGATAGGATTACGCTTTGATCCTTTAATTTATCAAACAACTTATCAGCAAGACTATAAAACCTTCTTTGAACAAGTTTTTTCCAGAATCTCACTGGACAGACTGCATTCCGTTAGCTTGGGTGTGTTTAGGTTACCGGCTAATTATTTTAAGAAAATTCATAAGCTTTATCCTGAAGTTAAGCTATTTTCTGGGCCACTTGAAACTCAAAATAAATCCACATCTTATCAACAGGAAATTGAAGCTGAAATGATGCGGTATTGTACGGATCAAATATTAAACTATATTCCTGCCTCTAAGTTTTTCCCATGTCGTCTCTAAATAGAACAATACTGGTTACGGGATCTAGTTCTGGTATTGGTCGTGCGATTGCTATCAAATTATTAGAACAAGGCCATGCTGTAATAGGTACTTCTCGGGATTGTAGTCAATTTTCTACGCCGCATAAAAACTTCAGTTTTCTGGAAATTGATTTTGCAGATCTTGAGAAAATCGAAGCTAAAATCAAACGGTTGCTTAAGCAGAATTCATGCTTAGATACGGTGGTTTTTTCTGCGGGATATGGACAATTTGCATCGCTTGAAGAGTTTTCGTATGCGCAAATACAGAATTTAATAAATGTGAATTTTACCAGTCAGGCCTGTGCTACTCGTACGCTTATTCCTCATTTTAAAAACCAGGTGCGGAGTAATTTGATTTATATTGGTTCTGAAGCGGCTTTAAAAGGTAGCAGGAAAGGATCTATCTACTGCGCAAGCAAATTTGCATTGCGTGGTTTTACCCAGGCATTAAGAGAAGAATGCGGAACTAGTAGTGTCAGGGTTACATTAATCAATCCAGGCATGGTTAAGACAAAATTTTTTCAAGCATTGTCATTCCAGCCAGGGGATGATGTTACACAGGCATTATTAGCTGAAGATATTGCTGAATCAGTCAGTTATATACTAAAATCAAATCAACATATTGTAATAGATGAAATCAATTTGAATCCTGCTAACAAAGTTGTTAAATTTAAAAGCAAGCCCAAAAATTCAGTTTGACTATTCTGTAAAAATGTTACCCCAGCGAGTTTATCCAGTAGGATATAAGGGCATTGTTTAATTCATGTTTCCACAGAGGTTGATTAAAAATGATTGCAAAAAACCTGGTCTATTTTGCCTATTTTTTAAAAGATTCTTCAGCTTATACTAGATTCAAGCAATTCTTTTACGATCTTTTAGAAAACCCTCAAAGTCGAATAAAACCATATTTTGATATTTTCATGATTTGTATGGTTATGTTAAGCGTATTCTTTTTGGTTTATAACGTTGAACATACCTTGAGTGAAACGGGTGAATATTTTGAGCAATGGGTGGTGCTGGTTTTTATTTCTGAATATATTTTAAGAGCCTGGATCTATTCAGACTCGCATAAAATCCTTATTCAGGAATACGAAAAAGCAGAATATTTAAATATTCACTTTAGTTTATTTAATGTATTTAAAAAAATACTATTCAAAAAATTTGAGTACATGTTTTCATTTTTTGCGATTATTGATCTATTAGCCATACTTCCCAGCTATCGTCCCTTAAGAATATTACGAATTTTACTTATTTTTCGGTTATTTAAACTGTTTCGCTATTCTAATAGCATTAAAGTATTTTCAGATGTTTTAGTCAGTAAACGTTTTGAACTGATTACTCTGGCTGTTTTTATGGGCTTTCTGGTTTTTATTTCCAGTATTGCCATTTATTTATTTGAAAATCAATCCAGTGGCGGTAACGTCAATGATTTGTACGATGCGTTTTATTGGTCTATCGTCACAATTTCAACAGTTGGCTATGGTGATATTACCCCTCAAACCCTGGGAGGAAGACTAATTACTGTCATCTTGATACTGATTGGTTTAGGAGTCTTATCATTTTTTACCTCAATCATTGTTGCAGCCTTTAGTGACAAAATGCATACCTTGCGTGAGAACAGAACTTATGCCGAATTATCACGCTTGAATGATTTTATTATCATCTGCGGATATGGTCGGGTGGGGCAGGAAATAGCCAATAAATTTGCAAAAAGCAATCAGAACTTTATTGTTATTGATAAAGACCAAGAAAATATTTTTCTTGCCAAAGAGAGTAAATTTTTGACCATACACGATGATGCTAGTAAGAATAGTATTTTATTAGCGGCAGGAATAAATAGTGGTGCAACAGCTGTTTTATGTACTACAGGGAGTGATGTCAGTAATGTCTATGTTACCTTGACCGCCCGGTTCCTGAATCCTGATATTAACATCATTTCCAGAATAAATAGACAGGATAATGTAAATAAGTTGTACCAGGCAGGAGCAAATAAAGTGATTCACCCCTTTGAAATCGCTGGTCTACTTGCAGCTGAATATGTAGGGCAGCCAGTTGCCTTTGAGGCAATTCTAGGGATTATACAAGAGCAAAAAGACATTGCAATGGAAGCTATTATTGCCATTCCTAATTCTATATTAGAAGGAAAAAAAATAGGCGATATTAATTTTATCCATAAAAAATTAACACTAGTGGGTGTGATCAGTTCAAATAGTCTACATAGAAACCATCG
Source organism: uncultured Methylomarinum sp. (assembly GCA_964399475.1). Taxonomy (GTDB): domain Bacteria; phylum Pseudomonadota; class Gammaproteobacteria; order Methylococcales; family Methylomonadaceae; genus QPIN01. The sequence continues at coordinate 4,016 of CAYNRB010000104.1, read as the reverse complement.
CAATCAATATAAACTTAAAACGCAACAGTTTTATTTTAATCCGGCCAATGATTTTGAAATTCAGGCAGCAGATATTCTTATTGTGTTGGGTAGGAAATATTCAATCGAACACTTTTTGATTCAAGTTGAAAAAAGTCGCTTGAAAAAAGAGAAGGTTTTTTCATTTTGATTCAATTACTATTTTGTAAAAATATCATGGAATGTGATGTTGTGCTTGGAATAGCTGATTCTACTGACGCATAGAAAAATCGTAAGGTAACTCGCAGTATATAAACTACCAATATTGGGCAGGATTTGTAGTTTATTTATTGCCGGTTGCCTAACTGTTATTGGTCGAACTAAGTTGAACAAAAAGGCAAGCCAGGTGTTCAAGATATTACTTGCCTATTTCTTAGTATCTGTATATTCGATATAAATAATTTATCACAAGGAATTATTATGAAGTTTTTAAGTGCACTCTTTGGTCTAAGCATTATTCCTGCAACATCTGCAATTGCCGATAATAATGAACAGCGGACGACATTGGATGATCAGACATCAGTGGCGGTCACTATTTATAACGAAAACCTGGCATTAATAAAAGATCAACGTAAAATCACTTTAAAAAAAGGTTTTAATAAACTGGCTTTTCGTGGTGTGAGTGCCAAAATGCGTCCGGAAACCGCTTTGTTGCGTAGCTTAAATCCGCAAATTAACTTAAAAGTTTTAGAACAAAATTTTGACTTTGATTTACTAACCCCACAAAAATTGCTGGAAAAATATATCGGCAAACAAGTAAGACTAGCTAGAACTAATCCCTCAACAGGTAAGGAAACAATTGAATTAGCCCTAGTTTTGAGTATACATGGAGGTATTACTTTAAAGGTAGACGATAAAATAATTACCAATCCAAAGGGTGAATATATTTTTGATAATGTACCGGATAATTTACGTGATCAACCCACCTTGGTCACACAGTTAACCAGTTCCTCAGATAAAGCCCAATCAGTTGAGTTAGGTTATCTCACCGGCGGTCTTTCTTGGAAGGCTGATTATGTAGCTGAACTCAGTGGTAATGATAAGCATCTGGATTTAACAGGCTGGGTTACCTTGACCAATCAAAGTGGTACAAGTTATAACCAGGCTAAACTACAACTGGTAGCAGGAGATGTAAATCTGGTCAGCCCTCGGTTAAAACAAGCTTCTGCACCTATAGTCAGGCGCATGATGGTGGCTGAATTTGATCAGGCTGTAGAAGAAGAAAGTCTATTTGAATATCATTTATATACGCTTAATCGAGCCACTGATTTGGCAGATAACCAAACAAAACAGGTGGCATTACTTTCTGCTGCTTCTGTACCTGTAAAAAAACAGTTTTTATTAGAAGGTCAAAATTATTATTACAGTAGAAGTTTTGGTCAAATATCTCAGAAAATGAAAGTGGGCGTGTTCGTCAGTTTTAAAAATACTAAGCAGGCTAAATTAGGCATGCCTATCCCTAAAGGCATAGTACGAGTCTATAAAAATGATTCCAAAGGTAATGCCCATTTTGTCGGAGAGGATAGAGTAGGTCACACCCCCAAAAATGAAGATATTCGTTTAAAATTAGGTGAAGCGTTTGATATTACTGCTAATATGAAACAAACTGAATTTAAAAAAGTATCTCACACCAAACCACACAAAGTCGCCTACCAAAGCAGTTATGAAATTGAATTAAAGAATGCTAAAACTGAATCAGTTACCGTGACGGTTCGAGAACCTGTCTCAGGTGATTGGAAGATGCTAAAGGAAAGCCACCCACATCGGAAAGTGGCTTCGGGTATAGCTGAATGGCAAATATCTATTCCGGCTGAAAGTAGCAGGGTTTTGACTTATCAAGTGTTAGTGCAATATTAAAGTTAGTTTAAATGTCAGCACAAGATTGGATGGTTATTTGTTGCAGATTTCTAAATTTAGAATTTATCATGGAGTGTCCACTATAAATAAGAGGGAAGCCGAAAAAATTAAGGGAAGGTAGGTTGGGCAGTATTTTGCCCACCAATACAATAGAGTACTCTGCGGTGGGGATAAAAGACTGACCACCCTACCACTTAACAAGTTTACCCAGTAACATATAGCGGATACGCCATGGAATATAACTAAAAATGGAACCAATAGAACAAAAAAAAATAACGAGCGCAGCTCAGGCACCTCCATTACCCCAAAATTCATTCTGGTTTTGCATCCGCTACCTAAAAGCCTATTCATTAGGTTTAGGCTTTATGATTTTATTAGAATCAGGGCAGGCGGCTTGTTCAATTTTATTGCCATTCGCGATAAAACAACTGATGGATGCCGTTGAATTGGCGCATTCAATGAATCTAGTAGTCTGGGATAAAGTGGAGCCTCCTTTTATTCTGTTTGCCTTATTAAATCTCGGCATCATCATTTTTTCACGAACTAGTGGAGCCATTCTGGTGATGTTAGGCCCGGCATTACGCCGTACTGTACGCATTGAATTATTTGCCTATTTACAACATCATTCACAAGGTTATTTTCTCAGCCATTTTGCAGGTTCATTAGCTAATCGAATCAGCGAAGTTTCATTGGGCGTTGCCAATATCACCTGGACAATATTATTTGATTTTTGGCCGTTACTTATTTCTTTTAGTGTTTCTCTAGTTCTTTTACTAGGTGTTAACTCAGACCTGGCTTTAACGCTGGCTTTGTGGATGTTGGTTTATATAGTGATTTCCTTTCTGTTGGCTTTGCGCTGTCGTCGTTATGCTCAAAAATATGCGCAAGCCAGAAGTTTAGTCAGTGGAAAGGTAGTGGATTCGGTGACTAATATTATGAATGCAAAATTGTTTGCTCGGCGAGATTATGAGCGAGAGTATCTGGAAAACTATCTGGATAAAGAAATTAAAACCGCACGCGAGACTTTTTGGTATATGGAACGTATCCGTTGGTTCCAATATATTGCAGCCATGATTTTGATGTTGGGAATGATCGGTTTCTCACTCAAAATATGGAGTGAACAAGGTATGTCAGTCGGTGAATTTGCCATGTCAGCCAGTTTATCCTTAATACTGATTGAACAGTCCCGTACATTATGTCGTCGATTTCTGGAGTTTTTTGAATATGTTGGCAATATTAACGATGGCGTGAGTTGCATCGTCTGTTCTCATGAAATTATTGATGGTGCTGATGTAAAGCCTTTACTGATTCATTCAAGTAGCATTGAATTTAAGCAACTTGATTTTAGTTATGTCACTTCACAGCCTGTATTCAGGAATCTGAATATATCCATTAAAGCGGGAGAAAAAGTTGGTTTAATGGGTGTTTCTGGGAGTGGTAAAAGTTCTTTGTTAAATTTAATGCTACGCCTGTTTGAACCGCAGTCAGGTGCTATATTAATAGACCAGCAAGACATTAAAACAGTTTCGCAGGAAAGTTTGCGTGACAATATTGCCATGATTCCGCAGGATCCCATGTTGTTTCACCGTAGCTTGATTGAAAATATTCGCTATGGTCGGCTTGATGCCAGTGATCAGGAAGTATTTGAAGCCGCCAAAAAAGCTCATGCCCATGAGTTTATATTAGAGACAGAAGAAGGTTATCAATCTCTGGTCGGTGAGAGAGGGGTTAAGTTGTCAGGAGGGCAACGCCAGCGGATTGCTTTAGCTAGAGCCATTTTAAAAAATGCACCCATTTTATTGCTTGATGAAGCGACCAGTGCTTTAGACTCGATGACAGAAAGGCACATTCAGGAAAGTCTTGCCTATCTGATGCAAAATAAAACCGTGATGGTGATTGCTCATAGGTTATCAACACTGGCACATTTAGACCGGATTTTAGTTTTTCACAATGGGAAGATTGTGGAAGATGGTAGCCATAATGAACTATTGAAATTAGAGGGGCATTACGCAAAAATGTGGTCTATGCAAGCGGGTGGGTTTCTTCCCGAAATGGAAAGTTAAATGGGTAGGGTTAAAATGCTTGGTTAAGCTATCTCACTTCGTTCAATATGCTGACCTAGCCTACAGACGCTTTAAATA
>CAYNRB010000103.1:0-10697 GCA_964399475.1 uncultured Methylomarinum sp. | reverse complement strand
AGCAAATATAACGGAATTTTTATATATTTAAAAGTAATTTTAAAATATAGTGTTATTCTAAAAAGTGCTAAGAAGCGAAGATTTACTATTATTCTCCATTCCTTGTTTATATTCGGGGCTCATCAATGAAACTCCAGCAGTTACGCTATTTTTTGGAAATAGAAAAGCAGCACCTTAATATCTCCAGGGCCGCAACCGTTTTATGCACATCTCAGTCAGGTGTTAGCAAGCAAATAAAATTATTGGAAGACGAATTAGGAATAGAGTTGTTTGAAAGAAAGGGAAGAAAATTAATCTCAATAACAGCGCCTGGAAACCGCGTATTATTACTGGTAAAAAATGTTTTAAATACCGTAGATGATATAAAACAGACTGCAAACGAATTTACAGAAATACAGAAAACTATCGTTATTGCTACCACACATACCCAGGCTCGTTATGTGTTACCTGTATTTGTAGAAAAGTTCTTGTCTTTGCATCCTGATGTCAACCTGAATATACATCAGGGTACGCCCGAACAAGTGGCGGTTTTGCTGGAGGAAGGAGATGCTGATTTGGCTATTGCGACAGAAGTATTATCAACACGTGAAACATTGGTGGCTTTACCTTGTTATCAATGGAGTCGAAGTATCATAACCAAAAAAGATCATCCCTTAATAAACAAAAAGAAGTTGGATTTGCAAGATATTGTCTTATATCCGATCATCACCTATGTTCAGGGATTTACAGGGCGGCATAAACAAGATGAAATTTTTAAAAAACATAACCTACAACCCAACATTGTTCTTTCGGCTTTTGATGCTGATGTAATCAAGACCTATGTAAGATTAGGTTTGGGTATTGGAATAATTGCCGATATGGCCTTTAATTCAGTTCAGGATGCTGATCTGGAAGCGTTAAGTGTAGAACATTTATTTGGAATCAGTACCAGTCAGATTGCCATAAAAAAAGACCGATACATTAAACCCTATGTGTATTCATTTATAGAAATGTTTGCACCGCATTTAACGCAGGAATTAATCAGGCAGGTGATCGAATCTGAAGATTTGAAAACCCGGCAACTACTCTTCACTGATATTTCAATTCCTGTTTATTAGGTAACCATCTTTAAAGAACTAAGACCATTAGGTTTTTTAGTCATGTGTATCTGGGTTTTAATCCGCTTGCGTACCCCTTCAACATGAGAAATTATACCGACTACCTTACCTTGGGTTTTCAGGTTTTCCAGTGTAGTCATGACTAAATACAGTGAATCAGCATCCAGATTACCGAACCCTTCATCCAGAAACAGAGATTCCATTGCATGTTCCGCATTACTCATGTCAGCCAGACCCAGTGATAAAGCTAAGCTAACAATAAAGCTTTCGCCTCCCGACAGTGTTTTAGGTAGTCTACGGATATTTTGCTGTTTGGTATCTTCAATTTCCAGAGCCAATCCATGTTCACTCTCAGCTTTGCGAATATAATAGCGACCACTAATTTTTTCCAAAACCTGATTACTATTAGACAATAACTGGTCTGCTAAAATTTGTTTTACTTTATTCCGCAGGGCTAAATTATTTTCATCAGCAATTAATTGATTATCCACTTCACAAGCTTCAACTACTTTATGCTGGTCAGCTAACTTGAGTATTATCGCTTCACTTTTTTCTAATAAGCCGTCTTGTTTACTTAATTTGCTTTGTAGAAACTTTATTTCCTGTTTAGCAATATCCAGTTTTTGTTTGATAGATTTTTCTTCGACCCATAATTCATCCTCAGCTTTAAGTACTAGATCATCATTTTCTTCAGCCTCAAATTTCACTTTTAGTTGATCCAGATCCTGGGTAATTTTGCTGATATTTTGAGTGATTTCTTGTTGACTGGCTTGTAGTTTTGGTTGGCTTTTTAGCAAACTCAGTGTTTCTCGTAGTGCCTTGAGATCACTTGCGCCTGAACTTTTAATTTTCTCTAAAAATTCCTTTTCAGATTTTTTTAGCTCGGCATGTTGCTGAACAAACTGTTTTTCTTTCTCAGCAATTAACTTTTGTTTTTCTACCAAGGCCAGCTGTAAACCTGTTGATTCTTCCTTTACTACTTGTTCTGAATGCTCTTGAATAGATTGGTTAATCTCATTCTGTTTGTTAGAACAGGAAGTGATTTTGGCATCCATTGCCTGAATTTCTTCGGTTAAAATCTGTTGACGAGATAATCGGGTCTGGTATTCTTGTTTTCTTGCATTTAAATGCTGTAAAACCACTTTTTCATTGCTTTTAGTAGGCATTTTTTCGCCCAGAATAGCTAATTGTTCAAGTACTGATGTTGATAATGTCTGCATTTTCGCTTCAACTTCGTTATTAGTCTGTTCTAGTTTTTCAGTTTCATCGGGTCGGCTATTTTTGTCCTCATTTAGTCTCTCAGTTTCTTCAGTTAAGCGAATTAAGGTTGTATCATTTAACTCAATAGCAGATCTTGCCTGGACAATGGTATGTTGTTTATCGGTGTATTTTTTAAGTAAGCGAGTTAAATTTATTAACCCCTCTTTTTCTTTTTTTAATGATTTTTTGATTAAGGAAAGATTATCAATGGTTAAATCTGCACTGGCTGCATTTAGTTTATTAGCCAGACTATTCCATTGCGATTGAACCAGGTCTAATTTGTTTTGTTTGTCATCATCAAGATTCGTTTGTTTCTGAGCTGCAATAATTTGTTTTCCCAAATTTTTGGATTGTTCTGCTAAACCCCTCAGTTTTTTTTGTTGATCTCGTAAAGCTTGTTCAGAATTTGATATAGCTGAAGGATGTTTAGAGTAGGGATGATTTAGAGCACCACATAAAGGACAGGCTTTTCCATTAACCAAATATTGTCTATCTGACTGCATTTTCTTTTGTAGCTTTTCATTGCTAACAGTGTATTCCAGGGTTTTGAATATGTTTTGTGCACTACCAATTTCCAGTTGTAAATGATTCGCTTCTTTTTGTAATTGTTTTTCTTCTTTAGCTTCTGAATTTGAGCTAAATATTGATCCAAAGAGTCCCTTTTTCTTACCAAGTTTTGCATTAACACTGGCTAAAGCCAGAAATTCATTAAAATTATTAACTCGACCCTGCTGCTCCTCCTGCATATCCTGTAAATATAACAAAGAATTCCCTTCACTCAAAGATTCTATTGCCTCTTCTTCATCTTTAATTTGTTGCTTAAATGCCGTCGTTTTATTTTTAAGATTTTTAATTGATTGCTGGTTTTTAGTCAATGCCTGGTTTTTATCTTTTGACCACTTTGTATGCGCTTTTTGTTTTTTTGTATTATCGGCCCGTTCAGCGTTTAATTGGCTTAGTTGTTCTATTTCTGGCATTTTTTCTAATAGGCTTTTATCTATCGAATGCTCTTGCAACCAGGTTTCTGTTGTAATTAGTACTGATTTTTTTTCTTCTATCTGTTGATTTAAGGCTTGGCATAGGACTTCTTCTTTAGGCAAGTCAAGCTTTAGTTCGCTTAACTTTAGTTTTAAATCATCAATCTGCTTTTTTTGCTGTGAGAGTGATTTATCCGATACATCACTATTTGATGCAGGGATTGAGACACTGTTCTTAAGTTGTTTTTGCAGTATTTCCAGCTCACTCCGATAACTGTCAAGAGTTTTTTTACTGTGCTGAACTTCCTCTGTTTTACTATCAGCTTCGGTTAATTCATCTTCAAAAGTTATAAGTTCTTGTGCTGCCTCAATGGTTTCAAGTAGGTTTTTATCTTTATCTGATTGTTGTTGAAGATTTTGTTGTTTATTCGAGAGGTTTTCAATCTGCTTTTCCAGAGCTGTTTTGTTCCGAATGCTAGTCAATTGTTGCTGAATATCCTGTTGTTCTGTTTCAAGTTCCTTTTGTTGGATTTTAAAATCTTCTAAATCATCTTCTCTCGCTTCACGAGTGGCAGCATCCATCAGCGGAATTGCATTAAGATCTTGCTCTATTTGTTTTAATAAAGTTTGAGCCTGAAGATTTTTTTCTTCAATCTGGTTTTTATAACTAGAATATAGGTCAGAACCACTGATTTTTTCCAGAATATCCATGCGCTCACTATCTAGTGCATTTAAAAAAGCAGCAAAATCACCTTGGGCTAAAACCATTGATTTAGTGAAAGAATGAAAATCCATTCCGGTTAAGGAATTTATTCTGTTTCGTACTTTTTGAGTGCTATCTTCAAGAAGATTTTCGCTTCCATTAAGTTGAAGCAATTTCATTTGAGGTGTTAATTCGGAACTCTCATTATTTACATTTTCACGATTGACAGTCCAGCTTGACCTATATTTTTCAGTGCCTAAAGAAAACTCGACATGGGCAAAACTATCTGTAGTCGATTTAGTCATGACATGATCAGCTGGCCTGTCAAAGCGAAATGTCTCGCCGTATAAACCTAAGGTAATAACATCTAAAATTGTCGATTTACCCGATCCATTTTGCCCAGTAATTGCGAAAATACCTTCGTCAGCCAGGGGTGCCTGGTCGAAATGAATTCGGTTTTCTCCTTCGAGCGAGTTGATATTTTTAAAATAGATATTGAGTATTTTCATAGTCTTATTTTGCCGATCCTATGCAGAAGAAACGAAGGTTTATTATATACCTTTCGCTTTTAAGATTATACTTGACACGGCTTTGCTTGCAGATTTAAATCTGTTGTTTGTTACCTGCATAAATAATACAGCATTGCTCTGCACGAGCTTTTGAGAGAAGCATGAATCTGCTGATAAACTATAAAATGTAGGTTTTTAAGAAATTTTCTAACCTAAAAAGATAGATAGATATATACTGAGGTTCAAAAACATCTGCGTATCTGATTAGCTAATTGCTGGAGGGAAAGAATGTTAAAACAAGTTTTACGCTGGTTTTTAACTTTAATTTATCAAGTTGAAGTTAAGGGATTGGATAATTATAAAAATGCTGGAGATAGGGTACTTATTATATCCAATCATACCTCATTCCTAGACCCTTTATTATTAGGTGTTTTCTTACCTGATGAGATTACCTTTGCGATCAATACACAAGTTTCTGAACGCTGGTGGTTGAAACCCTTTCTCGCTTTATCTCATGTGTTTCCAATGGATCCCACACAGCCTTTATCACTAAAGGCATTGATTCATCATTTACAAAATAAAACTAAAACCGTTATTTTCCCTGAAGGCCGCATTACTGTTACTGGTTCTTTAATGAAAATATATGATGGTACGGGTATGGTTGCTGATAAATCTCGTGCATCTATTTTGCCTATCCGTATTCGCGGTGCCGAATATACCCATTTTTCAAAAATGCGGAATATCGTTCGCTTAAGATTATTCCCCAAAATTACCATTCAGATCCTTCCGCATACGATTATCAATGCGCCTCAGGATTTAAGAGGCAAATCCCGTCGTAAATATTGTGGACATGTTCTTGCCGATCTTATGAGTGAAATGATTTTTAAAACCACTCATTATGACCAAACTATTTTTTCTGCCCTTTTGGAAGCTCGTACTGTTCATGGTAGTAGTCATACGGTTACAGAGGATATGGATAGAATCCCTCTCTCCTATAATGCATTAATTACCCGAACCATATGTATTGCAAGCCTGTTAAAAGATGTCACCGAGGAAGGTGAAAATGTTGGTATATTTTTACCTAATTCTACAAAAACCTTAAATGTTGTTCTGGGTTTGCAACTGCATGGAAGAGTGCCGGCCATGTTGAATTATTCTGTGGGTTCATCAGGCATGTCTTCTGCTTGTAGAACCGCCGAAGTCAAAACAATTTTAACTTCCCGACGATTTATAGATTTAGCACATTTGCAAGATGATGCAAATGCGCTGGCAGAACAATTCAATTTAGTTTATCTAGACGATCTTGCAGAAAAAGTAACTAGTTTTACTAAAATAAAATCATTAATCTTATGTAAAACAGCAAATTTCTGGTACGACCACCAGCAATACAGTTCTGATAATCCGGCGGTCATACTATTTACTTCAGGTTCAGAAGGAGAACCAAAAGGTGTGGTGCTTTCTCATTCCAACATACTGGCTAATCATAACCAGTTAAAAGCACGTATTAATTTTAATGCACAGGATGTTGTGCTTAATTTTCTTCCTATGTTCCATTCTTTTGGTTTTACAGTAGGAACTATGTTACCGATTCTAAACGGCATGACTACCTTCTTCTACCCTTCACCGCTACATTATAGTGTTATACCTGAAATAGCTTATGAGCTAGGTGCAACTATTATGTTTGGCACTAATACTTTTTTGGCGGCTTATGCCAAAAAAGCCCATGCCTATGATTTTTATAATATGCGCTATGTAGTTGCTGGTGCAGAGAAATTACAAGATAGTACCCGAGAGTTATGGTCTGAAAAATTTGGAATTCGAGTATTAGAAGGCTATGGCGCTACAGAAACAGCACCTGTTTTGTCAGTTAATACACCGATGGATTTTAAAGTAGATACTGTGGGTCGATTTATGCCCAGTATGGAATATAAATTGGAAGATATACCCGGTATTGAAAATGCAGGACAGCTACATGTTTATGGGCCTAATGTTATGAAAGGCTATTTATTGCCTAAAAACCCAGGTGTGTTAGTACCTCCTGAATCAATTTATGGTAAAGGCTGGTACGATACAGGCGATATTGTCAATGTAGATGAAGATGGTTTTATCAGTATACGAGGGCGAAGTAAACGTTTCGCAAAAGTTAGTGGTGAAATGGTTTCACTAACGGCTGTTGAACAGTTAGCAGTGAATGCTTGGCCAGATGCTCAACATGTTTCTACCAGTTTGCCTGATCCGAAAAAGGGTGAGCAGGTTATTTTGCTTACCACACAAAAAGGCGCCACTAACAAACAACTAGCAGATTTATCAGAAGGGGTTAAATCTATTAGCTTACCCAAAAAGGTTTTTATTATTGATACAATCCCCGTTTTGGCAACCGGGAAAACTAATTATCCCGAAGTCAGTAAACTAGCTGAAACACTGATGAAATGAACAAACAAATATACCCACTGCTAATAGCACAATTTCTTTCAGCTTTTGCTGATAATGCTATCTTGTTTACAGTGATTGCTTTAGTGATGCAGTCAGCTGAACTAGCAACCTGGTATGTGCCAGCGCTACAAAGTGTATTTTTAATTGCTTTTGTTTTATTGGCTCCTTGGGTAGGTGCCTTTGCTGATAATCATGCGAAGTCCAGAGTTTTGATTATTGCCAATCTAATTAAAGCATCAGGCGCTGGTTTATTGCTGATCAATGTGGAACCTCTTATTGCCTATTGCATGGTGGGTATTGGTGCAGCTATTTATAGTCCAGCCAAGTACGGAATATTACCTGAGCTGACTGATAATGATTCTTTGGTAAAAGCCAATAGTTGGATAGAAGGTTCAACTATTTTAGCTATTTTATTAGGTATGCTAGTCGGAGCAAAAGTTGCTGATTATTCTATTCAACTCGCTTTAGTGGGTACTATTGTAATTTTCATTATTTCTTCTGTTGCCTCCTTATTTTTGCCCAAAAAGATCAGCAAAAATTCTGAATCAGGTTCAAAGATAATTATTTTCTATCAGCAAACACGCCTGTTTTTTAACACACCACGCTCACGTTTTGCTGTGTTAGGTGCATCATTATTTTGGGCTGCTGCTGCTACAGTGCGAGTGATTATAATAGCTTGGGCACCATTAATATTAATGACTCAAAATGCTAGTGATATTGCCGAACTGACTTTGTTCCTAGCCATAGGCATTATTGTAGGTTCGGCCTTAGTTCCTCATCTTATTCCATTAGATTTTTTAAGTCGAGCAAGAATCCCGGCCTATTTTATGGCTGTATTTATTATTGCCCTGGGCTTTACGGATACTGTTTGGACTGCACGCACAGTATTATTTGTCATCGGTATGGCTGGTGGGATGTTTATCGTTCCGATTAATGCTGCATTGCAGGAACTAGGTCAACAAAGTATTGGTAGTGGTGGCGCTGTTGCCTTACAAGGTTTTTTTCAAAATGTGGCTATGTTAATCGCTGTGGGCGGCTATACTTTCGCGGCTTCTCAGCAAGTAAGTCCAGTTACAGCCTTGATGGCACTCGGCAGTTTGGTTTTTATCGCGACATTTTTGGTTTCATTACGGCTCCCAAAAAACCAGGATACAGAATGATAACTATGCATCGGCTAATGATCTTAACTAGATACCCAGCCACGAATAAAATTATCTACTAGTAATACAACGGTATTTTCTACATTACTGATACCCAGTAAATCAGATTTTTCTGGTAAAGATAAAGAACAAATACCATGCACCCCACACCATAAAGCTCGTGCTGCCAATATACTTTGTTCTTTGCTATGCTCAGTCGGTAATTGTTTAAATTGCGCTTCAACACACTTAAAAGCGGTATTGGTCTTTAGTTTATACCAATCAGGTATCGCGTCTTCATCAACCGGATTATGTTCAAAAATCATACTCCAGCGATTAAAATTACTAATGGAAAAAGATAAATAGGTTTTAGCAAGTAGTTCTATATTTTGCTTCATATTGTCTGTAACAATCGTCTGATTTAATTGCTCGGCTAGATCATCCAACGTCCTGCCTTTTATTTGCATAATCAAATCAGCCATATTATCAAAAACCATATAAATACTGCCGACGGTATAGCCAATCTGAAGGGCAATTTTTCTAACTTTTAATTCAGCAAAGCCTTCTTTTATTACTATAGATTCAGCCGCTTTTAAGACCATTTCCTTGATTTCTTCCTGACTATGTTCGCTTCTTCTTGCCATTGTGGTGTACACTTTTCTAAAAATATTCAAAAAACAATTACGTTAGAACGCTAGCCGTTCCAGCATGTGAATTATACCTTAGGTAAGAAATGACTCTCGCATGAATATAGAATTACTCTCAGTAGTAGATGATAATGACCAAATTATTGATGTACTGCCACGCCATAAAATTCATGAGTTAGGCCTACGCCATCGTGCCGTGCATATTCTAGTATTTAATGATGAAGGAAAGTTATTTTTACAGAAAAGATCGTTTAATAAAGATCTCAACAAAGGCTTATGGGACACGTCTGCTGCTGGTCATGTCGATAAAGGAGAAGAGTATTTCCTATCTGCGGTAAGGGAAGTTGAAGAAGAATTGGGGATTCAGGTAGAGGGATTATTACAACCATTGTTTAAACTATCACCCACAAAGCAACTGGGCATGGAGTTTATACAAGTCTATCAATGCAAACATAGTGGACCTTTTATCTTGAATGCCGAAGAAATTGATGAGGGAGACTGGTTTTTGGTTGATGAGATTTCAAAACGAATAAAAAATGATGATCATACTCTTACAGAAATATTTAAAATTATTTGGGCTAAGTATCAGAAAATCACTAGTGATTGATTTTAATAATGCTGGATTAGGGAGATGAAAAAAATAATCATCCAATCTTGCTGGTCTTTTTGTCCGTCTTCGATCGTGCAGCAACAGTTACATAGCCTGCTATGCGCCTATTGCTGCACGATCAAAGACCAACAAAAATCCTGCCCAATAATGGATGATTATTTATTTCCAGCTCCCTAAACCTAGAAAAATCAATTGGATCAGGAATTTTAGTACAAACCTTCGATTTTACAAAGCTTCTGAAAAAACCAGATTAATCCTCGCTGCTTTTCGCGATTTGGAACAGTTCCGTCCTGCCAGCCAAAACTGTATACTGCTAAAACAAGACAAATTTGGCTGACATCAGGATTTTTCCAGCTATTATTTCTACTGTAATGGATTGAACTTTGAGTATTTCAAGCCACTCGCATTATAATCATCTATAAAGGAGCAAAACATGTTTTTTTCAGTACTAATACCTTCCATCAAACCCTTGATTATCAAATCATTTGCTATTCTTACTACCTGCACTCTTTCCATTTCAATCTGTCAGGCTGCTCCCCCAAGTTTTGCCAATAATATTCTGACACTTCCCAGCGTAACGGTTGGAAATAACACTTTCAATAACGTCAAACTAGATCTGGATATCAATGCAGGTACAGTGACATTGCTTTCAGCAGAGCCAGAACATATTTTTGAAATGCGTACATTACTGAGTCCCAGCCTGGAATTGCCAGCTGTCAGCACTGGTGGAGCAGCTGGCAGCTTGATATCCGTGGATACTGACTCAGGTGCCATCTCAGGCTTTATTGTTACCAAAGGACTTACAAATTTAATCGCTGCACATATCCATGAAGGAGCAGCAGATGAATCGGGTGATGTCATAGTAACTATGAATTTTGATAGTAGTACCAATTTGTTTACCATTCCTTCAGGAACAATTTTAACTGTAGATCAGATTTCCTCCCTCAAGGCAGGTAAGCTCTATTTAAATGTACATACAGAGACTAATGAAAGTGGCGAATTGAGATCACAACTTAATATTAATAGTGGCAAAAATGCAGATGCTAATCTGACCAGTTTGATTGATCCTTAGCATTTTTTTATAAATTTTAACCGGATAAGTTCTTTTCTGTATAAAATCCAGTAATGTATGTGCCATTCTAAACTGAAGTTTCCCAATTATTTTCGCCGTGACGTATAAAGAGAAACCATTTAAATTGGGGTTTGCTCTATTTAGAGCAACAGCAACTAAAATAACAAAGCCTTGTACATTGCGGCTTCTGTTATTTTAAAAACTGGGAAACTTCAGATTCTAAAGTAACCTCTATATATTATAGGGCGAA
>CAYNRB010000102.1:0-10723 GCA_964399475.1 uncultured Methylomarinum sp. | reverse complement strand
CTAGAGTCTAAATCTTACCAATTAATAAAATAGAGAGATAAAAATTGACAGAAATAAAAGACAAGTCTATTGATGAATTCCTAAATGAATTAGCCAGTAAACAAGCGACTCCAGGAGGAGGAAGTGCGGCAGCATTATTGGGTGCGCAATCAGCGGCATTAACCAGCATGGTTTGTAATTTAACGATTGGAAAACCCCAATATACGGCAGTAGAAGAGGAAATGAAAGCCTTGTTACTGCGCTCGGAAGCTCTGCGCCAAGAGTTAACAGCAATGATTAAAGCAGATGTAGATGTATTTAATCAATTAATGGCAGGTTATGGCCTACCTAAAGAGACAGATCAGGAAAAATCAACTCGAAGTACTGTTATCCAGACTGTATTAAAAGAAGCAACGCTAATACCTTTAGAATGTTCTAAAGCCTGTGCAGAAGCCATTGAGTTAAGCAAAATTGCAGCTGAAAAAGGCAATACAGGAGTGATTAGTGATGCGGGCGTGGCAGTCATGTCTGGGTTTGCAGGATTAAAAAGCGCAGCGTTAAATGTTTATATCAACGCCGGAAGTATTAAGGACAGAGACTTTGCCGATGCAAAGTTAGCTGAGTTAGAGAATATCCTAGCAGGGGCAGAGATAGCAACAGAACAGGTCTATCAAATTGTTAAAGAAAAATTATAAGTAAAAAGTTGACGTGAATTTAGTATTAAGCTAAAATCCCCGTTCTTCACTGCAAGGCCTTAAAAGTTTTGCATTTAATGCGAAGTTAAAGTTCGGGGTATAGCGCAGTTTGGTAGCGCGCCTGCTTTGGGAGCAGGATGTCGGGGGTTCGAATCCCTCTACCCCGACCAAAATTTTGCGCTTGTAGCTCAGCTGGATAGAGCATCGGCCTTCTAAGCCGAGGGTCGCAGGTTCGACTCCTGCCAAGCGTGCCATTCTCTGCAAGTCATTCATTATGGTGGGCGTAGCTCAGTTGGTAGAGTCCCGGATTGTGATTCCGGTTGTCGCGGGTTCAAGCCCCGTCGTCCACCCCAATGATTTCAGTCACTTAGATTGTTTTGGGTATGCTTGTAAAGACACCTACTGACAAGTTTTGTCATTCACCAGCTGGTTTGACAATTTCAACACCAACATCATATATATTCATAGCAACTATTTTGCAACGATCTGATTTTCGATTTCTTTCAAATGATTGATAAATTATCAGCCTAAAGTCTATAATCTTATTAATACTTAAAAAGGAGATTAAGATGAACTATCCTTTTAGTTTTCCATTTGCAGATAAAATATCGCAATTAGGCTTTACTCTAACTATTAAAATTGACGTTCATTACGACCCAGACGTCGATGTGTATATCGCTACAAGCAAAGATATTCCAGGTTTAGTTATAGAAGCTGAATCATTTGCTGGATTAGAACAAGAAGTAAAAGAAGCTATACCTAATTTACTATCTTTATCTGGCAATCAAAAATTTTTAAAAACCTCCGCTGATTTAATTTACACTGATCATATTGTGCTTGCATGAATGGGTTTGAAAAACTCGTTAAAGAAAAATTAAAAACTCACGGCTGGACACTTCTAAGGTCAGCAAAAGGTTCTCACGAATACTGAGGCAAGGATGGCTATAAGTTAGTAACCGTCCTCATAATTGTAAATCAAGACATACTGCAAACGCTATAATGAAAGAATCAAAAATTGATTATAAGTTCTAATCTATCTATGTCACGTAATAATCATTTCTAAAGATTTTTCAATTGTATAACCTTCCTTTAAACAGCTATCAAGAACCATTAATTTATTCAACAATTCGCCACTGATACATTGTTCAAGATAAATCAATCCCTGTTAGCAAAGCGTTGTAACCATTTTTCAAATAAGGGCACGCGCAGTTTCCAATGACCGTTATCTTCAATAATAAATCCATGTTCCTCTAATCGGTAACAGTGGTTTTTATCAGTAATCTCCTGCTGATTTAAAATCTGCTTAACAGTTTCTTTACACTCGGGCTGTCGGTAAAATTGACTCCAAAATACAGAGATTCAATATCCATGCCCAAAGGACATGGATTTGGGTTAACCCCCCTAAAAGGGGAGCCAAGCTGGCCTTTAAAAAAGGCAAGCTTGAGAGTTGAGCCACCATTATTGGTTAAATTAAACTACTTTTCTTCTTGATACTTTACATACTTTTTAATCATTTCTGAATCTAAACCTACGGTATCTACACAATAACCGCTTGCCCAAAAATGATTTCCCCAATAAGGTCGCTGTTTCAGTTCCGGAAACTTATTAAACACTCTTATTGCTGATTTGCCCTTCATCACTCCCATCAGTGATGATATGGATATCTTAGGGGGGACTTTTATCAATAAATGAACATGATCGGATTGAATATTCAACTCTACTATGTCGCAACCCAGTCGCTCTGATTGAATAATAATCGTTTTACGTACTTCTTCACCTATTTTCCCTTTCAATACTTTATACCTGTATTTGGGAATCCATACAATATGATACTGGCAATGCCAGACTACATGTGCTAACTTCTTAAATCGACTCATCTGTTACTCCTTACTCTTGATTTGGTAGCTCAACTCAAGGTAAGGTTGTAACATTTGTTCAATTCATAGGCACAGCCAAAGTGCTCTACGCCCATAGGACGTGGCTATCTAAGTTTTGGTATAATTTTTGGCATTGCTACATCGACATTGCTGGAGTTGTTTGTTATTTCCTGT
Organism: uncultured Methylomarinum sp.; assembly: GCA_964399475.1. Classification (GTDB taxonomy): domain Bacteria; phylum Pseudomonadota; class Gammaproteobacteria; order Methylococcales; family Methylomonadaceae; genus QPIN01. The sequence goes on along the minus strand of CAYNRB010000102.1, from coordinate 7,998 downwards.
TTTTTTTGTATTTTGGGATAGTTAAACTTACCGATACAAAAGAAATCCATGTGGAAATATAACCTAAAAAGGCCGATATTTGTGTTCTATTATTTGAATGGTGCGTTTTACGCACCATCAATATGGAAAATAACAAGCATACAAATTAGAAGGGTATGTCATCATTAAAGTCTTCATCTGAAGCAGGTTGTTGGTTGTCTGGAGGTGTATTGACTGATGATGTTTGTGATGAGGAAGAGTGGTTGCTGTTAGGTGGTGTGCTAGAGAAACTTCCTGTTCCACCACTTTTACTTTCCAGCATTTTCATTAGTTCAGCAATGATTTCAGTAGTATAGCGGTCATTTCCATTCTGATCTTGCCATTTTCGTGTGCGGATTCTTCCTTCTACATAAATAAGACTGCCTTTCCTTAAATATTCTCCCGCAATTTCGGCTAAGCGTTGAAAGAATGTAATACGATGCCATTCAGTTTCTTCATGTTTTTCTCCTGTTTGCCTATCATTCCAGTTTCGATTAGTTGCCAGACTAATGTTGGTAACCGTGCTTCCACTTGGCAAGGATTTAACTTCTGGATCAGAGCCTAATCTTCCAATTAAAGTGACTTTATTTAACATTGCATGTCCTAGTTGTGGCGTATTGCTCAATAACGTGAAATTGTCATTGGGTAATTATAATGCTGAAAGGACTAGGAATTAAAGAAATTCTTCAAATTCAGAGCTCCTGATCTCGGAAATTCCTAATAATGAGCTGTGAAGTTTTATAAACCCTTAAAGTCATAAGCTTATATGACAGTATGGTAAAATTCTTTATTAAAATATGATTTCTGAGAAGAATTTATTATGAGACTTGTTTTTAAAATAAGGGTTGTGTGGTCGCGGAAACAAATTTATAAAAATATAAACAACCTAACTTTATCAACTGGTTGTTTGGTTTTCCTTTAAATATTTATGATACCTTATGAGTTTTATGGTCTCATTATAAATCTCCGAGATCAGGAGTTCTGAAATTAGGTTTGGATTTTAGGACAAGTCTTGTGTGATCAATGTAGAAGCGAGACTTTTCTAATGTTTTGACAATTAAGGTTTGATGGGGCGCGAAATTGATGTGGAGCGTACTTCAGTCCGCTACAAATCAAAATTGAGTGAATAGCAGACTGAAGTCCGCTCTACAATATTCGTCTAAGTCAGCTATAGTAACACCAAGACAAAAGAAGTGGGAACCCTCAAAATAGGGCATATATTAATATCAATATTACCCTTAAAGTTGGAGGTGTTCCCACAATAAAAAAGCATACTTAGGAACGAGGATTCAATAATATACGAATTTTGACTTGTCTTTTTGTCCGTCTTCTGCGTTGTAGCAACAGTTGCGTAGCTTGCTATGCGCCTGTTGCTACGCCTTGAAGACGAACAAAAATCCTGCGTCAAACTTTCGCATATTATTAAATCCTCGTTCCTTATCGTTCAAAAAATGTCAACAAAATTAATTTTTCTCAACTTAAAGAAGAATGGGCAAATGAACCCGTTTTTTTTGCAATTGATATTGCAAAATAAAAGCAATATGGTTTATTAAGTAATAGCAGTGGGACACTATTAGCGCTTATTTGGTGGACACATCCTGATCAAACAGTCGACTTACTGAACGGATTAAAAGAGCTTGAATGCTCGGTAGATATAGTGATTGAATTGACAGGAACTTATGGTGATGCTTTGCGTTTTCAATTTAGAGACTGTGGATTTGAGATTTATCAAATGAATGCAAAACGCGTCAAGGATGCGAGTGAAGTTTACGATGGCGTACCGAGCATGCACGATGCAAAACTGGCAATTATTCGACAATGTAGCCTGGATGCGGCGAAGCGGAATCCAGGGTTGAAGTCGTCAAACCCTTGATTCCACTCTGTTACATCAAGGCTACATTTAAAATTATCGGAAAAACAAAGTTTTCTAAACAATTTGCTTTAACTAATTTTCTTAGGATCATCAAGTCAATTTAATTATTTGCCCGAAGGGCATCATGTTCTAATATTGCTGTTCTCGGACAGCCTCCTAGGAAGTTCCTGGCATTAATTATATTATTTAAAAATTAGGTTTTAAAATGCCCAATAGTCTCAAGTAATTTATCTGCTAGATCTGATAACTCTTTACAGGCGCTTGAAGTATCTTTTGCTCCGTTTGCAGTTTGAGTTGAAACCATACTGATATTATTAACATTCCTGTTTATTTCTTCTGCAACAGCCGTTTGTTCTTCTGCTGCGCCTGCAATTTGATTGTTCATATCAGTGATCGTATCAATACGTTCACTGATTAAATTAATTGACTCGCCTGCTGATGCGGCTTGTTCAACACTGGATGCTGCCTGTTTTCTTCCATTGTCCATCACTCGAACAGCTTCTTTGGCACGATTTTGCAAACGGTCAATTGTTTGCTGAATTTCTAAGGTGGAATTTTGCGTACGACTGGCTAAGGTTCTTACTTCATCCGCAACTACTGCAAACCCTCTTCCTTGTTCTCCTGCTCGTGCGGCTTCAATGGCAGCATTTAATGCCAATAGATTAGTTTGTTCAGCGATACCTTGAATAACGCTAAGAACTTCGCCAATGCTATTGCTGTCATTTTCCAGCTCATGAATCACATTGGCTGCATTTTCAACTTCTGATGCAAGTTGATTAATTTCGTTAACAGCCTGAGTGACAATATTTTTTCCACTGCTGGCTTCGGAATCAGCATTGATGGCGGCATCAGATGCATTGATTGCATTACGAGCAACCTCTTGAACAGTAGCAGTCATTTCTTCCATGGCAGTTGCAACTTGTGTGGTTTCAGCTAGTTGAGCTGCAACGCCCACTTCAGTTGATTGGGAAATTTGAGCTAAATTATGCGATGCAGAAGCTACTTTTTCACTAGTCGATCTGATCTCATTTACATCTTTTGCAATTTTCTTTACGAATGTATTAAAACTGTAGGCAACCCAAGCAAATTCATTTTTGCCTTTAGCTTTAAGGCGTACTGTTAAATCTCCCTCGCCACTGGAGATGTCCTGTAATTTCAAGGCTAAATCTGTTAACGGAGTAATGATTAGTTGGCTCATGGCAATATAGCCAATTACCGCTACTATAAAAACTATAGCCAAAAAGATACCCGAAAATGTTAGTTTATCTGAGTTTACTGCTGCAAAGGATTCTTGCATGGGTGTAATGATTTCAAAAGCACCGTGCAAATCGCCTTCGCGTTTGTTATCCATCCGAAAGCCTAATAAATCTTTTCCCTGGTTATTTCCCCAGAGTTCAAGTGAATTTTCGGGGTTACCATGGCAGAGTTCGCATTGTTTGCTTAATATAACTGGTCTAAAATAATGCAGTTTTTCAGTTTCATCATCCATATGGATAAATTCATTTTTATGCGGATTTTGTTTAAAATAGCTCAATGCTTTATTTTCAATCACGCCAGGTTCATTATTTGGGTTTCTTGCATTAATCTTGGCTATTTTAAATTGGTATTTTCCTGATCTGGCTTTTTCCTTCAATATTGACCAGGAAATTGCAATAGGTAGGGTAGATAAAACCAGGGACTTGGCTTCAGACTGACTTTTATTTTCGATTAGATGATTAAGATGTTTTGGACTCAGGATGCCCTGTCTCCATTGTTCTGAAGTATGATTTTGAGTCGCTTCAGCTAAGAGTAATATTTCTCTGCTTTTCTCTATGTTGAGATCTATGGTGTTTTGTTTTTTTTCGCTGACTGAGAAGCCAAATAAACAGCTAACCATTATCAAAAGGGCTAACAAAGTTATTCCTAACACTTTGGTTCCTACTGACTGCCAATTCATCATTATCATTTTGATTGCTCCTTAAACTTTTATTAACTGTGGGGTCAGTAACTTGAATGGCATGAAAAAAATTTGTTGCCAGATTGTTTGTAAAAATAAAATGATTATGGATTTAATACTAGTTGAGATTTTCAAAAGAACAATAATTCGAAATAAAATTATCCTTTATTTACACTTGAATAGCATTTTATAATCAGGAGACGCAGTATTACTTTGGTTGCTGAGATACTTATCTCTATTGCAGGGAGCTTGGTGGATTTGTAATTATGGTTTGATGGCTATAGGTGTAGAAGCGAGTAGAAAAAATTTCTATCAATTGGAAACATGTGAGCCACTTGCAAAACTGTATAAAAATTAACCCATTTTTGCATCGCCATCTATATCTTGTGATTTATTATATAAATAAACACAATATATAGTGTTTATTTGTATAATAAATAGTTTTGCAAGTGGCTCATGTGAATATCATTATTTAAGAGGCTTTTCGAGAAGAGAAAACCCAAGCGAGACAGGGTATTCACCCCGTCTCTAACGTTTAAGTTTAAAATGTTTTAATAATAGAAACCTGTCAGAAATTTTCTTTGGTAATTCAATATTGTAGATAGATAAACCTAAAGTACGGGATGAATACCCCATCCAGCCTTGGTTGCTTAGGTGTTTGTATGATTTTCTGAGTATTTTGATGCTAAGTTTTTTATGACCTGGCTTTCAGCCAGGCTATATCTACAGTATGCTGTCAGTTTCTTCTAAGATTGAAATTAATTTATTGCGGATTTTAGCCAATTTTTTTTCTTCTGTAATCGGGTGTTGTTGAAAGTCTGTGACATAAAACATGTCTTCTACACGACTACCTATCGTAGTGATTTTTGCATCATGTAGCTGAATGTTCATATCAATAAAAGTTTGACCCACCGTTGCAAGGAGTCCTGCAAAATCAGTGGTGATCAATTCGATGATGGTATACCGACTAAGTGGGTCTTTGTGGAAGTATACTTTGCTAGGAATAGGGAAGTGTTTTGCTTGTCTGGATTGACGATTAATATTGAACTGTTTTTTTACACTAAGATTAAGTAAGTTTTTTTGTAGTGTTTTGCAGATTTTAAGTTCGCGATCCAGGTTTTTTATAGGTTCCCCAGATTGTTCAAGCACCTGAAAACTATTAAGGACACATTGTTCAGTTTTCGACAAATTAATGGTAACAATGCGTGCATCAAGAATTGTCAAACCCAGATTGTCAAGTGTGGCAACGCTCAAGGAAAAAATGTTATTTTCGTTATTGGCATAAACAAAAACCTCTACACTGCCTCTTTGATTTTGAGGACGCAAGAGGACTAAGGGTAATTCATCTTTTGGAGTAGAGGCAATAGCTATTGTATGCCAGGCTATTTCTTCTGCCGTATATCGCAGAAAATAATCATCACTGATTCTATCCCAAGTATGCCTGATTGTAGATTCAGAAATACCCAAACCTATCAGCTCATCTTTGGCTTCTTGCATATTTCCATAGAGATAATCCGATCGGGCTATCGGGTTTTGCAGACCTCGGTGCAGTGCGCTATGAGTGGATGTATAGAGCTCTAGCAAAAGAGAGTCTTTCCAGGAATTCCATAAGCTCGGATTGGTTGCCCTAATATCAGATATAGTTAATAAATACAGATGGTTCAGGTATTCAATATTCCCTACAAGTAAGGCAAATTTATGGATCACAGTGGGATCATTAATATCTTTTCTTTGTGCTGTCATGGACATGACTAAATGGTTACGTACCAGCCAGGCAATTAATTTTGTGTCATGTTTTGAGAGTTTGTGTTGAATACAGAATTGATAAACAATCGTTTCGCCTAATTCTGAATGATCGCCGCCTTTTCCTTTCGCTATATCGTGAAACAATGCAGCTATATATAGAATTTCAGGTTTGGGTATTTTTAAAAAAACACTACTGCAAAAAGGTAGTTCATCTTTATGTTTATCTAAGGATAAGCGTCTCAGGTTTCTCAATACAAAAAGAGTATGGGCATCTACTGTATATATATGAAACAAGTCGTATTGCATGCGTGCGACTATATTTGCAAAACTTGGCAAATAGGCGGCCAGAATACCGTAGCGATTCATTCGTCTTAATTGATGGGTTAACCCGTGCGTTGATCTTAAAATAGAGATAAAAAGTTTGTTGGCTTTTGGATTGCTGCGAAATTCATCGTCAATTTGATGTAAGCTTTCCCTTATAAGTCTTATCGTAGATGCTCTTACGCCTTTGATAGAAGGGTTTTGTAGCAATAATAAAAAAACTTCTAGTAATGCCAGCGGATTTTTTTTAAATGCATTGGTTTCTTTGGCTTCAAGATAGCTATTGATGGAAATAAATTGATCGTTAATAGGGTAAAGCTGTTTTACATGGGTAGAGATAAACAAATTTTCTTTAAAAAGTTGTAAGAGCATTTCGTTCATGCGTTCAAGCTCCATTACGGTTTTATAGTAATGTTGCATGAATTGTTCTACATCAGGATGTTTATCCTTATCAACATAACCAAATTGAGTGGCTAAGTCGCGCTGATGATCAAACAATAATCTATCTTCACTACGGTTGGTCAGTGTGTGCAGAGCAAATCGTATTCGCCATAAAATGTTTCTGGCAGTAACAAGCTGGTTATATTCTGATTGAGATAGAAATTGGTATTCAACTAACTCGGAATAATTAGTGGTTTTAAAATGAAATATAAACACCCAGGCGATATTTTGTAGATCTCTTAGTCCTCCGGGACCTTCTTTAATATTCGGTTCAAGATTATAGGCAGTATCATGATACTTACTATAGCGTAATTCTTGTTCCAGCATTTTTGCTGTAAAATACTTATCAGAAGACCAACTGTCAATATTTAAAATCTGCTTTTTAAGTTCTGTAAATAATTGTGTATTACCGGTGATAAGCCGGATTTCAAGTAAATTAGTCATGATGGTTTGATCATCAGATGCAGCCTGGATACATTCTGATGTGGTGCGAACACTTTGGCCGGGTTTTAAGCCAAGATCCCATAAGAAATTACTGAAACTGGATAAGTTTTCTTGAAAATTACTGATATCCACATCTTTTAGAAGAATCAGAATATCTATATCAGAATGAGGGAATAGCTCATTTCGTCCATAGCCACCGGTTGCAATTAGACAAAGTTGAGTTGCTTGATGTTTTAGAAAATGTTTCCAGCAGGCTGTTAGCACTTGGTCAATAAAGATTGCTTTTTCTTTAAGTAAAGTGTCTACATTGTTGTCTGGATTAAATTTTTGTTTCAGTTCTTGATTTTTAGTCTTGATGATTTCTTTTAGAAGGGTCAGGTTGTTTTCCTGATTAAACACTTCTTTCAGATTTAAATCACAGGTTTTTTTCACTTTTCTTCCTGACGTAAGGTTAGAATTTCATGTCCGCTGGGTGTGACTAAAATGGTATGTTCCCATTGAGCAGAAAGGCTATGGTCTTTAGTGACGGCGGTCCACTTGTCTTTAAGGATTTTCATTTGTCTTTTGCCTAAATTAAGCATGGGTTCGATGGTAATGATCATGCCTGCTTCAAGAACCTCGCCCTCACCTGGATTTCCAAAATGCATCACATGAGGGTCTTCATGAAATTCTTTCCCAATGCCATGTCCACAAAATTCACGCACCACAGAATAGCGGTTGGATTCGGCATGCTTTTGGATAACATGACCAATATCACCTAAAGTAGTCCCGGGTTTTACCTGCTCAATGCCGAGAAATAGAGCTTCACGGGTGATATTGATTAAACGTTTTGCAAAAGGGGTAACCTCTCCTACACAAAACATTTTACTGGTATCCCCATGATATTCATCTTTAATAACGGTAATATCTATATTAACTATATCGCCTTTTTTTAATTTTTTTTCATTAGGTATGCCGTGACAGATCGTATGGTTTACCGATGTACAAATGGATTTTGGAAAGCCTCGGTAGTTAAGGGGAGCAGGTATCGAATCTTGTTCGTTGACTATAAAGTCATGGCAAAGTTGATTTAGCTTGTTGGTTGTAACGCCAGGAATAACAAAGGGCTCAATCATTTCTAAAACTTCCGCTGCAAGTTTCCCTGCAATGCGCATTTTAGTTATTTCAGCTTCATTTTTTATGGTTATACTCATGGGATAAAAACTTTACCAGAATTTTT
>CAYNRB010000101.1:0-10835 GCA_964399475.1 uncultured Methylomarinum sp. | reverse complement strand
AAGAAAAAATTAAGGCGATTTGAATTACATGTCTTTCCGGTTATTGGTCACTTAACCCATCTTCGTGACTTTTTCTACTCTAAATCATTGATATGTGGTAGTCGTTGGGTTTTAACGAAAAAAAGTCCTTTAAAATCAATGGTGTTTTTTTTGCATTGGAAGTAGTGCCATCTTCGTCTTTTTTGGCCATAAATTTATTGACTTTTGAAAAAATTATCATCATTATTAACGAGTCGCTAGAATTTATAGAAAATATCGCCGAAATTCAACCGTTTCTAGAAAAATACAAAAATTTGTAGTGCCAACTGGATGCCATTTGAAAATTCAAGTTATTGATTTACAGGAAATGTGTCAAAAATAGTCACGAAGATGGGTTAAGTAAATTTTGATCTTATAGCTGAATCCGAAACTTCATTTTTAGAGCGTACCTTTTCAAACAAATCATGATGAAATTTAAAAAAATTATCTAAAGCATCAGGGATAACTACAAAAGTGATTCCAATTGGACAAATTCAGTTCAATTTTTAGTTTTCCTACTTTTTCTGATTTGTTGCGCACAACTAACTCTCTCTCCATATATTAAAATAGCTATCAAGAAAATTCCTCACTGATCTCTATTTAAATGCTATCCAGAATATAGTTTCTCATAAACCCTCTCAAAGGCAAATGTCAATGATCATTGGAAGCTGAACCGGAATCGATCATTATTTTTAAGCCTTTTTTCCAACTTCTAAAATGGAACGTAGGTTGGATGAGCAACAGCGTAATCCGACATTTTTGAAGAACATATATTACAACTCAAACTGAAGTTTCCCAATTATTTTCGCCGTGACGTATAAAGAAAAACCATTAAAGTTGGGGTTTGCTACATTTGGAGCAAAGCAAGCTAAATTAAAACCCCTTATCTATAGTGGGTTCTGTCGATTTAAAAACTGGGAAACTTCAGAACTCAAATAATAGCATCCTATGGGCGGAGGTAAAAAACTTTGCGTAAAGATCCGTACAGAAGTCTCTCTTATATGAGTTGTTTTCGCAATTCAATTGGAAGAAAACATTGGAGAAGAATTCAAAAATTATCTTATCGGGACGGGATGTTTATCCCGTCTTAAACGTTTTATGTTTAGTTAAATGACGGATAACGCTATCGCTCATCCAACCTACGAGCTGATCCTATCGTTAGAATATTTATACTTTGATTGCTAGGCTGATGCCTGGCGACTGGAAAAAAGACTCTATTTTACATCAATATATTCTGGCATAGATTTATACATATATTTATGATTCGAAGTCGAAGAAGTTGAGAGATTTTCGCCTTTTTTCTCAAGTTTCATTTTATTGCCATGACGGTCAAATGCTTCAACTATTAAAGTATTATTCCGTGGTTTTGAATTCAAATGTATACGATTTATTTGGTTATCAATTCTGGTTAAAGTAACTGCATATTTACCCAGGTTTATTTTTTTATTGACTCCATTCTTGATATAAATTCTATAAGTCGTCTTTGCTTTACTAATTGAATTAGGCTTGAATAACATATTGTCTTTAGTTACCTTGCCGGCAACAACATTGAAACTTATAAAACAGATGAATAAAAATAATAATAATTTATTAAGCATTAGAGTACCCTTTGTATCTATATTTTACAGTAATATTGCCTCTTTTCTTCACTAATAAATCAAGAAAGGCAACACAAACATAAAAAATGTTAACGACATACTATTAACTATAGTTAATAAATAAGTATCTAATGTGAATATTATTGAATTTTTATATTTTTTGTGAAAAATGCAAACAAACAGAGCCTTTAGGCGAGACGAGATATTCACCCCTTCTCTAACGAATAAATTTCAGATGTTTTAAGCATAGAGAAACCCATCAGAAATTTTCTTTGATAATTCAATGTTGTAGAAAGATAAACGTTATGTAGGGGATGAATATCCCGTCCAGCCTTGGTTTCTTAGGAATACTCCCGTTATTTTTACTCTTTTCGATGTAAAGTGAATAAAATTTCTCTGTCAATTCATTAAGCTTTGATACTTCATTAAATCAGCTGTTTTGTAATAACTTAATTTAATTCGTCATTTTCTTTCCATTTAAACGTACGACAAGCATATTTGTAAAAATACACTGTATTTTTTCTTGACGAAAATTTAACGCATGATACGCTACGAGCAATTTTAACGACATCAACAATTATTCTCTAATGACTAAACTGGAATCCTTTTTTAGTAGCGATGGTTCGTTGTCAAAAGTAATATCGGGTTATTTACCTCGAAAATCACAACTTGAAATGGCAACTGCCATTGCTCATTCTATTAAAACCAAGCAAAACCTGATTGCAGAAGCGGGAACGGGTACTGGAAAAACCTTTGCCTATTTAATTCCTGCTATTTTTTCAGGAAAGAAAGCCATTATTTCCACAGGTACCAAAAATCTTCAAGACCAGTTGTTCAATAAAGACCTGCCATTAATAAGAAAGGCTTGTAATGTGCCTTTTAAATCTGCTTTATTAAAAGGCAGGGCAAATTATTTGTGTATTTATCGTTTAGAAATGGCTTTGAATTCCAGTTTTGGGTTTAACAAGCAAGATGCCAGTGCTTTGGCTCAAATTAAATCCTGGTCCAAACGTACTAAATTTGGTGATATTTCAGAAATTTCTGATGTTGGTGAGGGTGACCCTATCTGGTCACAAGCAACTTCCACCAAAGATAATTGCCTGGGTCAAGAATGTCCTGATTATAAAGAGTGTTTTCTGGTTAAAGCACGAAAAAGAGCTCAGGAATCTGAGATTATTATTGTTAATCATTATTTGTTATGCGCCGACTGGTCATTGCGTGAAACGGGATTTGGTGAGCTATTACCCGATGTTGAGGTGGTTATTATTGATGAGGCGCATCAATTGGCTGAAATAGCTTCCAATTTTTTAGGTATCTCAGTAACGGCCAACCAATTGTTTGAACTGGTCTCTGATACCTTAAATGAATTTTTTAAAGATGCGAAAGACATGCCAGAATTGCGAACAGCTTGTGAGGATTTGGAGCATGAGGTCAAAGATTTACGCTTGGTTTTTGGTACAGAACTTCGGCGAGGCCATTGGAATGAAATTGAAAAAAATTCTAAAATTTCAACAGCATTACAACGAGTGCATGAACAATTAGAACAACTGGCTGATCAATTAGAGGCTGCATCGGTCAGAACCAAGGGTCTGGAATCTTGCTTTGATCGGGTTGAAGAAATGGAAGCTCGGCTAGATAGCTTGATTACCGATAAAAGTGGCAAATGGATACGTTGGTATGAAACCCATAGTAAATCATTCACTTTAAGCAAAACCCCGCTGGATATTGCCGCAGAATTTAGTTTATTTATGCAGCATCATAAAGCTAGCTGGATTTTTACTTCTGCTACTTTAAGTGTGGCGAATAATTTTAAGCATTTTTCGCAAAGCCTGGGTTTGAATGATGTCCAGAGTGAAAGCTGGGACAGTCCCTTTGACTTTGCCACTCAATCGTTGTTTTATCATCCCAAAGGTTTGCCTAAACCAGTTGAAGCGGATTTTACTGAAAGAGTGGTTGAATTTGCAATCCCTGTCATTGAAGCTAGTAAAGGACGAACTTTTTTTCTGTTTACCAGTTATAGAGCTTTAAATATTGCCGCCGAAATTTTGCAGGATAGAATTGAATATCCTTTGTTGATACAAGGAACTCGGGCAAAAGGCGTACTTTTAGATCAATTCAAACAGAAAGGTAATGCCGTGTTGTTGGCTACTTCCAGTTTTTGGGAAGGTGTGGATGTCAGAGGAGATGCTTTGTCATGCGTGATTATAGACAAACTGCCTTTTGCATCACCTAGAGACCCAGTTTTAAAAGCGCGTTTGAATGCTATGGAAAGTCAAGGACGCAATCCCTTTTTTGAACATCAATTGCCCACTGCGGTCATTGCACTACGACAAGGTATTGGACGTTTAATACGTGATGTTAATGATAAAGGCGTATTAATGGTTTGTGATCCACGGTTATTAAAAAGAGCTTACGGTCATATGTTTTTAGACAGTGTGCCAGCAATGAAACGTTCACGACAAATTGAAGATGTGGTCGAGTTTTTTCGATTGCATGATTCAGACCAAAATAGTAATGATCAAACGGAGTTAGAAGATTGAAATTATTAGCCGTAGAAACATCAACTGAGGCCTGTTCAGCAGCTTTGCATATTGATGGAGTAGTTGAAGAACGATTTGAAATAGCACCCAGAGAGCATACAAAATTGATTCTACCTATGATTGATTCTCTGATGGCAGAGGCAGAATTAAAACCACAGCAATTAGATGCCTTAGCTTTTAGTAGAGGTCCTGGCTCCTTTACAGGGGTTCGCATTGCGACAGGTGTAATTCAAGGTATTGCATTTGGAGCGGATTTACCGGTAGTGCCCGTATCAACATTAGCCGCACTGGCTCAAGGTTATTTTAAAAACAATGAGGCTAGCTGTGCTTTTACAGCAATGGATGCCAGAATGGGAGAAATATTTTGGGGTGTTTATCAACAAGATCAATATGGGTTTGCTGAATTAATAGCTGATGAGGCGGTTACTTTAGCTGAAAATATTATTTTCCCAGATATAAAAGGCATGGGTATTGGTTCAGGATTTGCGATATATAAACAAGAATTATCCGCCTGTTTAGGCGCTTTGTTACAAGGTTCTGAAGCTGAACATCTACCCAGAGCATCAGCTATAGCTGATTTAGGTGTTCAAGGTGTTAAAAATAATCAGGCGGTTAATGTAGAAATGGCCATGCCTGTTTATTTAAGAGATAAAGTTGCGAAAAAAGAATCTGAAAGATAGCGTACAATAGAGGGTTTTAACTATGTTTATAGTTGATAGTTCAACATGGCTCAATATTTTGAAATTCACCCGACCAATCCTCAGCGACGTCTCATTCATCATACCGTTGAAATCCTTAGAAATGGGGGCGTGATTGCTTTACCGACAGATTCTTCCTATGCACTTGCCTGTCATATTGGGGACAAACGGGCGCTGGATAAAATCAGAAGGCTACGTCAATTATCTGATAAACATAATTTCACCTTGATTTGTAAAGATCTGGCTCATGTTTCAAATTTTACAAAAATAGGCAATGATGCTTACCGCTTGATTAGGTCTTTAACACCAGGCGCTTTTACTTTTATTTTGGATGCCACCAAAGAAGTTCCTCGGCGGTTACAACATCCCAAGAAAAAAACTATTGGTATACGGATTCCTGATAACATTGTGACTCAATTGATCGTAGAAGAATTAGACGAGCCTTTATGTGGATCGACTTTAATTTTACCTGGTGAGTCTGATGCGCAAACAGATCCCTATGAAATAAGAGATAAGCTGGAACATGAACTGGATTTAATCATTGATTTTGGAATTATTGAATCGCAGGAAACAACCATAATCAGTTGTGTTGATAACGAAATTAAAATACTCAGGCAAGGTTTAGGCCGTGCCCCCATGCTGGATTAATTAAAAATGATGGATGAATTAAGCTTAGTACAACGAATAGCGGTCTGGATATTACCGGTTGTTTTCGCAATTACTGTACACGAAGTTGCCCATGGCTGGGTCGCAAAGAAATTTGGTGATAATACGGCTTCCAATTTAGGTCGATTGACTTTAAACCCCATCAAACATATAGATTTGGTAGGCACGATAATTATTCCCGGATTATTATTAATATCCTTCTCTGGCTTCATTTTTGGCTGGGCAAAACCCGTTCCAGTCGATCTAAGAAATTTTAAAAGACCCAGAAGGGATATGGCAATTGTAGCTTTAGCTGGCCCAGTTTCAAATTTGTTAATGGCTATAGGCTGGGCTTTACTGATTCGACTGGGTATTACGCTTCAAATAGAAGAAATAACTATACCGTTGATTTATACAGGAATCGCAGGTATTACCATTAATCTGGTTTTAGCATTAATTAATTTGCTACCTATCCCCCCTCTTGATGGCAGCCGGATATTATCAGGCATGTTACCGCATAGACTGGCTTGGCAATTTAATAAACTGGAACGCTTTGGATTTATTATATTATTATTATTGCTGTGGTCTGGCATATTATCAAAGATTTTAGGTTATCCAATGTATTATGCTCAACAGCTATTTTTTGGTCTGGCAGGTTTGTAGCTTTATGCATTGTGCAAACAGAGCAATCTATCGTGATTTCCAGTTGTAAACTTCGCATCTGGAGTTCTAAAACATGTTTTTGCACTCCAGAATCTTTGACTATTTAACCGTCGTCAAATATATTTGAAAGATTGTGATTCTATAATCTGAAAAATGAAATTAAATATTTTTGGTATCCGCTATAAATTCCAGGGGGGAAATAGAGGCCGTCAGCCACTCAGACATGCCATCAATGTAGCCTGGATTTTATAGTGGACTCTATTTTTGTATCCGCTATATGTTATAGGGTAAATTTGATAGGTTTTTTGTAGGGTGGGCAGTTTTTTCCCCCACCCTACGTTCCGTTAGATTTCAACTTCCCTATAGTTTATAGTGGAAACTATTTTTTACAGGTTGCATAGTGTGACTGAGACCATATTAGAAGAAAAGCCAGAAATTGAACAGCCTTTAGCATTAGTGGATGGCGCACCTTTTCTGAATTTACCGGAAGATTTATATATCCCTCCCGATGCGCTGGAAGTTTGTCTGGAAACCTTTGAAGGGCCACTGGATCTTTTGCTCTATTTAATCAGAAAACAAAATTTGGATATACTCAATATTCCCATTGCTCATATTACGCTGCAATATATCAGTTATATTGAAATGATGAATGTCTTACATATGGAGCTAGCTGCCGAATATTTGCTAATGGCGGCATTACTGGCAGAAATTAAATCCAGAATGCTCTTACCCAGACAACCGGAAGCAGAAGAGGAGGAAGATGACCCTCGGGCGTTTCTGATTAAAAAACTCCAAGAATATGAATGCATTAAAAAAGCGGCTGAGCAAATAGATAGCCTACCTCGATACGAACGAGATATATTTGATACCCAAGTCGATGTTTCGGAAGTCGAAGTAAAAAAACAGCAGCCTGATGTAGAATTAAAAGAACTACTTTTAGCCTTCCAAGACGTGCTAAAACGTGTCGAACAACTCAGTCACCATAAAATAACTAAAGAACCCCTATCAGTACGTGAAAGAATGGCAACCATTTTGGAAAAACTTAACAGGCCAGATAGCCTCGCTTTCTCAGCGTTATTTACACGAGTGGAAGGAAGGGGAGGGTTGGTTGTCTCTTTTCTGGCCATTCTCGAACTTTGCAAAGAAGGGCTTCTGGAAATTATCCAACCCGAACCTTTTGCTGAGTTACGAATCAGATCCAGAATCAGTAGTAGTTAATGAAGATGAACAAATTGTTGAGATTGACTTAGAATCTGAAAGCACACTCGCAGCAGAAGCAGAAAATGATCTTGCTAGCGACTTTGAGATTCAAGTTCAGTCTGATATAGAGAAAACTGCTGGAATTGATATTGATTCTGAAAATCAAATTCAAGCTGAACCCAATTCTGATGTTATTGATATTAACAAGCCAATAGAAGAATTGGCTGAAAAAGAAGTAATTACAGAAGTCATTGATAAAATTGAAGCTAGATTTGCTGAATTTCAATTCCAAGTTGAACCTGAATTGGAAGCCCGATTAGAATTTGATCACGATACCAAACAAATAGTAGAAGCTATTCTATTTGCTGCTGAAAAGCCAATGACAGCCAAACAGGTTCGAAAAGTCTATCCTGAGATTGAAAGACCAAAACTACAAGCCGTACAAGCAGCGATTGATTCAATTATCGAAGACTATGCTTCCCGATCCATCGGCCTGAAAAGTCTGGCTAGTGGTTATAGGTTTCAGGTTAAGGAAGGATACTCCTATTGGGTTTCCCGATTATTTGAAGACAAACCGCCCCGCTATTCGCGTGCATTATTGGAAACTCTTTCCATTATTGCCTATCGTCAACCCGTAACCCGAGGTGATATAGAAGATATACGTGGTGTCAGTGTCAGTTCTAACATTATTCGAAGCCTATTAGAACGAGAATGGATTCGTGTCATTGCACTAAAAGAAGTGCCAGGTCGCCCTGCCTTATATGGCACCAACAAGCAATTTCTTGATTATTTTAACCTGTCATCATTAGATCAATTGCCGACCCTGGAAGAAATTAAGGATTTTGATTTTTCTTCTGAGACTTTTGAAAAAACAGATGATCCAGAAAATTCAAACGAAGAAAATGCAAATGAAGAGAATGCAAACGAAGAGCAATCAAGTGAAGAATGACAGAGTAAAAAATATTCAATCAAAGCGTCGTAAACCCGTTAATCCATCGGAGAATTCTGGATTTAACCAGCAGATAACGACTGAAGAAAGTGAGATTAAACCTGAACGCATTCAGAAAGTTTTAGCGCAAAGTGGCTTAGGTTCAAGAAGAGAAGTAGAGCGATGGATAGAAGAAGGCCGATTAACGGTGAATGGTGTAAAAGTTACACCTGGACAGCATTTACAATCGGGTGATCAGGTTCAGATTAATGGTCGCATGATCAATTGGGAAAAGTACAAAAATCAACCTACACGAGTTCTAGTTTACAATAAACCTACTGGTGAAGTAGTAACGCGACGGGATCCGCAAGGTCGGCCTGTGGTTTTTTCTAAGTTACCCAAATTAGAAATCGGACGCTGGATATCAGTGGGTCGACTGGATATTAATACTTCTGGCTTGTTATTACTGACTAATAATGGAGAATTAGCCAATCGGCTGATGCATCCTTCCGCTGAAGTAGATAGAGAATATGCCGTCCGAATTTTAGGACAAGTCTCAGATGAAATGATCGAAAAATTAAAAGCAGGGGTCGAATTGGAAGACGGTCTTGCTCTATTTAACGATATTCAATTTTTTTCTGGGGAAGGTGCTAATAAATGGTTTCATGTAGTAGTTAAGGAAGGTAGAAATCGTCTGGTTCGAAGACTATGGGAATCTCAGGATGTGACCGTCAGTCGCTTGATGAGAGTTCGATATGGCCCTGCAGTTTTACCTGGAAATGTTAGAGTTCATGACAGCTATGAATTGAATACCAAAGAATTAGCAATATTGATGGAATTTGTTGGTTTAAAAGCTGAAAAGTCCTTTAAACCCGTTTTAAAAAGAAGGTAGCTTAGGCACTCATTCGACACCGTAGATACTCAAACACTGATTATCCTAGATAAATCAGTTGGATCACGGTTTCTAGCACAAACTATTGATTTCACAGTACTTAAAAAAATCCCACCTAATCGAATGAGTGAGGCTAAGAATTTTTCAAATCACTGTTAAATCAATAGCTTGCACTATAAGTGTGCGCTCAACTGATTTTTCTAGGATTATGTGAGGTATTTCAGTTAAAGGAAATAATTCCCACATTCACCGTAACTGTCATTATATTGAGACTCTGGTAGGTTGCCGGTGACAATAGGAACCCCAACAATAAGGATGCAAAATTAATAATTGTTGTTGTTGGGGTTCCTATCGTCACCCACAACCTACGGGATACTATTTATGATCGAAATTCTTTAACGATCTTTCCGAAACTCATATATAGACTCGCCCGCATCCAGTGATGCTATTCAATATCTTTAAACTATTTCAAAAAACAAAGCACTCACCTTTTCTTTATCAAAAAAATAATATGAACACACAAGCCGTTGAAGTTGATGTCCTTTGTGTAGGTCATGCCTGTTATGATCTGGTTTTCTCTGTTGAGCAACACCCTAAAGCTGATGAAAAGATTTTCGCCACTGATCTAAATAGCAGTGGTGGTGGGCCTGCGGCAAATGCGGCAATTACAGTCTCTAGGTTAGGCTTAAAAGCAGCATTTTCAGGTTATCTGGGAAATGATCTCTATGGTAATATGCATCAACAGGAATTACAAAATCATCAAGTGAATACTCAGCTACTGGTACGAGATGAATTTCCTACACCCTTATCAACTGTTTTAGTTAAACCCGACGGAAAAAGAGCATTAATCAATTACAAAGGTGCAACCAGACAACTACCAAGAAAAGCAATTGATTTTTCTGCAATCACAGCCAAAGCAATCTTATTTGATGGTCACGAACCTCAAATTTCTTTAGACCTGATCAAATTTGCAAAGCTTAAGGCCATTCCCACGATATTAGATGCAGGTTCACTACATGAAGGAACCTCTCTTTTAATAGACCAAGTTGATTATTTAGTGGCATCAGAAAAATTTGCCCATCAATATGCAGGGAATATAGAAAATGCTTTAGATCTTATGACAAAACTTTCACCCACTGTCGTCATTACTTTAGGAGAAAAAGGCTTAATTTGGCAGCGAGGCAAGCAATCTGGATCAATGGAAGCTTACTCTATTAAAGCTATTGATACCACTGGTGCTGGAGACGCATTTCATGGGGCTTTTGCTGTGGCTGTTGCAAAACAAATGGCCTGGAATGAAATCCTTGCTTATTCCAGTGCAGCAGGGTCGTTATGTTGTACCAAAATAGGAGCAAGACAAGGGCTTCCTTGGGAGCATGAGGTGAGAGAATTAATAAAAGATGGTCAGGAAATGACTTGGGGAGATGAAAAAAAATAATCATCCAATCTTGCTAGTCTTTTTTTCCGTCTTCAATCGTGCAGCAACAGTTACATAGCTTGCTATGCGCCTATTGCTGCACGACCAAAGACAAACAAAAATCGTATCCACTATAAAACCCAGGGCAACCGTCACTGATATTGAATTAACGGGTAGCCTGGAGGGTGCAATCTAAAGTGAGGGGGAAGCACTCGCTAATAAACTCAACAAAAAAT
>CAYNRB010000100.1:0-10854 GCA_964399475.1 uncultured Methylomarinum sp. | reverse complement strand
TTGGACTTTATTATAGTATTCCCACAAATACGACTGAAAATAGAAATGAGTTCTTGTTGCTAACTGTTGAATGAAAATTAATTTTATTGATATATGGTATGGAGATATCCTGCCCGAAAATCCAGAAATGACTGATTATTGGGCAATTTTGACTAAAGAAGAAAGACAGAAAGCATCAGGATTTACTCATTCCATACTACAAAAGAAATACATTAAAACCCGGGGTATCCTAAGAAATATTTTAGCCAGCTACCTGGATATTGAACCCCAGATAATAATCATTAAGACTAGCGAGTATGGCAAACCATTTATAGTTAAAAAAGAGTTGTATTTTAATTTATCCCATACCAATAATAGATATGTCGTTGTTGTAAGCAATGTCAGGGATGTTGGCGTTGACCTGGAACAATCCAGAGCGAGAGTTAATCTTTCTGCATTAGTCAATAGATGCTTTTCAGAATCAGAAAGACATTATTGGCACAATTTGACTAAGGATCAAAAAATCTCTACGTTTTATAAGTTTTGGGTCAGAAAAGAAGCCTTTGTTAAAGCAATTGGTCGAGGCATTGCAGTAGGACTGGATCAATGTGCTATAGATCCAAATAACCACAATCAGTTTTTATGCATTCCAGAAGATTACGGTTCTCCCTCTGACTGGAATATTTTGGATATAGATCTTTCCGAAAAAGATATTTGTGCTGTTGTAACTAAAGCCAAGAATTTTAAATACAAACAGACTGATTTAAAATATGAAAGAACGGGAATTTAATAACTATTACACCTCCGAACAAAATTGAAAAAACAAATTTTTGCTCTAATTTTGTTTAGTTTAATTGGTTGTACTACACCATCGCAACGTTTTGATAGTTTTGCACAAGATTTAGGTTTTGATTCTGAGTTGATAAGTACAGAAAAATTTCAGCACAAAATTTATTCAAACTACCAATTTGCAACATCTAAACAGCTTCACGTTTATTTGGATGGAGACGGAACACCCTGGGTAAAAAAACGCTGGATTGCTGAAGACCCGACGGCTAGAAATCCTTTAATTCTAGGTTTAATGATTCAGGATAAAAAGCCTTCTATTCTACTTGGAAGACCTTGTTATTATGGATTGAACAAAAATTTAGCTTGCAACCAAAAGTATTGGACTTCGCATCGATATTCTAAAGAAATCATACTTAGTATGGCTAATGCTTTAAACAAATGGCTAAAAAAACATATTTTCACCGAAGTTGTTTTGATAGGCTATAGTGGTGGTGGAAGCATCGCAGTATTGATGGCCAATAGCATTAATAAAATAACAAAAGTAGTGACTTTGGCGGCCAATTTAAATATTAAAGCATGGAGTCAATTTCATGGCTATTCAACATTAAAAGACTCTTTAAACCCAATAGATGAAGTTAAACTAAATACTGACATTAAGCAGCTTCATTTGGCGGGAGAAGAGGATGATATTGTTCCTGCCTTTATAATTAAAGACTATGCAATGAGCCAAAAGAATTCAAAATATTACCCATTTCCAGGTCAGACGCATGCCTGTTGCTGGGCTATGGAATGGCCTAAAATACTCGATATGATTGATTAAAATATAACCTTGATCTTAACCAAGTAAATGCATGCGATTATTAGCTCAAAACTTTGATTTTCTTTTACTATTATTTTCGAATTAATTTTTTGTTGCCTTGCTTCCAACACTTTTATTAGGAGCCAACATTGAAAATATCTGAGCAAATTCTATAGCATCTTCGTCCATTACTTTTTTTATCTGATCTATGTCCAATCGTAGAATGGATAATTCTTCATCCGTAAATTCTGCAAAAACTTCATCAACTGATATACCTTGTTGATATAAATCAGTAAGACGAGTTGCCAAACATAATAAGTAGGTATCTAATTTATGAATATGAGACAACTCGGGGTTCAGTTGAAAGGCTATAGCTTCATATAAAGACTCGGGCAATCCCCACGATTTAATTAATTCAGCACCTACGTCGGCATGTGTAAAACCAATTATTTCTTGTTCCAACTCACCAATAAGTCGCCTGTCATCATTTGCAGCCAGCAAAACTTCACGAGATTGATCCGGCAATTTATAATACAGAATCAATGATCCAATATCATGTAACAATCCGGTTAGAAACAATCGCTCAGAATGTAAAACCGAACATTCTTTAGCTAGTAGTTTTGCAATAACACCACAGTGAACGCCACGTATCCAAAAATCAGTCATATCAACCAATTCACCCGGAATTCGACTGAATTTATCAATCACCGATGTAGCCATAATTAACTGTTGTAAGTCTTCAACTCCCACAATAGTTATAGCTCTAGAAATTGTATCTATTCGAGCCTGAAAACCATAAAAAGAGCTGTTAACAATTTTCAATAATCGTACACTTAAGGCAGGGTCTCTACTGATCACTTGCCCCATTTCTTTTGCAGAAAATCGTGGGTCATCGATCATTTCTTTAATTTGAAAATACACATCTGGCAGAGAAAACAATTCCACTGAGTCTTGAATTAAAGCTTGTGGGCTTAGCTCTTTCATAGATAACCTCTTATGATCTTAAAAATCAGCTAAATTTCAGTGTAGCAGTTTTATTTATAAAACCTACATTACATTGAAAATTTATCCTTAAACCTAAAAAAAGCAGTTGGATCAAGGATTCAATCACAAGTTATTGATTCCACCGCACTTCGAAAAATGTCCAACTAACCGAATGGGTGAGGCTAAGATTTTTTCAAAGTACTGTAATACCAGTAGCTCGCACTATAAATTCGCTCCCAACTGATCTCTCTAGGTTAAATGTACATTACTTAGTGCGTTGATAAAATACAACAGTATTAGGTTAAAATTTTCATTATCAATTGGCTAGGCTGTGGATAAAGCGAGGATAGGAAGTAGGTAAAAAATAAAAATTGAAAAAGAGAATTTAGATCTATGAATTAGAACGATATTTATTAGCCAGGAGGGATAAAAGACATACAATATAGAAATGATAGTAGATTGAAAATCTATTAGGAATAGAAATATCACCTCTGTTTTTGATCTTAATGAGTTTTCAACTATTATTGTATTAGGTAAATTTACATTTTTTGTTTCTAATGGATCGGAAATATATAAGTTAACTATTCCTCGCTCTTAAAGCATTATTTTTTGCATCTGGATAGTGTTCATGTTTAAAAATCAGGTGTTTTAGTGTGTTTTTTTGGTTATCCAATCAAATTTAATGACATTATCTGAACAAATGGTTTTTTATAGAATAAAAATAGTAACTTATGATAGGTTTTAATCAAATTGCTGCTTTTGTTAGCTTCAACTAATTTAGGAGTGAAGATTTAATAACTTCCGGAACTAATTAAATCCTCACTCATTAGGAATGTGTGCGAAATATAGAACAATTCAATTCTTATAAAGAAATGATCAGGCAATTAATTTTAAAGGTATTTGTGTAGGTGCTAATGTGATTAAAGATTTACAAGATATAGAAAGTGCAAAAATATTAATTATTGATGACCAGGAAATTAACCTTGATATTATTGAGGAATTATTTGAAGTTAGCGGGTTTTCTAATTTATTCTTATTTTCAAATCCAGAAGAAGCGGTAGAGTTTTATAGAAATAACGTGCCTGATATAACCTTATTGGATTTAAATATGCCGGTATTGAGTGGTTTTGATGTACTACAGCGTTTTAATGAAATCAATCACTATCCTCAACCCCCCGTTTTAATCATTTCAGCACAAAATGAGAGAGAAATTCGTCTTAAAGCACTGGATTCGGGTGCAAGAGATTATTTGAATAAACCTTTTGATGTTAAGGAGGTTATTAGCCGAGTAAGAAATCTCTTGGAAATGCATTTAGCGCATAAAGAAAATCTTAGTTATTCTCAAAATCTAGAATCAATAGTCAATCAACGTACTCAGGAACTGCTAGAAACTCAAATGGAAATCGTTGAGCGGCTAGCTCTGGCTGCAGAATATAGGGACAATGAAACGGCTGCGCATACAATTAGGGTGGGACTCTATTCACAGGCAATAGGAAAGAAATTAGGTTTAAGCGACCGAGAGGCTGAGCAGTTAAAGCTTGCTGCACCGATGCATGATCTTGGCAAGATAGGAATTCCTGATAAAATTTTACTTAAACCAGGAAAGCTTGATAAAGATGAATGGAATTACATGAAAAAACATGCTGAATTTGGTTACGATATTCTGAAAAATTCAAAAAGTCTGTTGTTAAAGAATGCCGGTATCATTGCCTTAACGCACCATGAAAAGTGGGATGGTAGCGGTTATCCATACGGACTTAAGGGTACTGACATCCATGTTTATGGAAGGATAACAGCAGTTTCTGATGTGTTCGACGCATTAACTATGGCTAGACCTTACAAAAATGCCTGGACTTTAGAAGATGCCATTAAGCTGATGAATGATGAAATTGGGAAACATTTTGATCCTGAATTAATAGATGTTTTTAACCACCTTATTGGTGAATTTTTAGTCATAAAGGAAAATCACTCTGATTAATGACAACCGTTGTAGAAAGAGCCGTAAAAAATCTATTTCGATACCTTTCACTGTAATACTCTCTATGATGCACTCCTACATTTTTCTAGCTAAGACTATGCCATGTTTTATTCATTAGATCCCGTTGCTAAAATAATTCCGTGGAAAGCTGGTTGAGGGCATAAAAAATCAAAGTATCAAGTGATTTACGATCGACTATTGTTTTCAACTTTGATGTTTTGTCGAAGGTTAGTGAATCGTACTAAATTTTGTAAGAATTCCATATATACTTCGCACGGTCAGGGTTGCGGATTTCTATCGGTCAGTTTTTGCCGATAGACTGCGTTGTTGAAACAGTTGCGTAGCTTGCTATGCGCCCGCCCTGCATAAAAGTTGTTTTAGAGCGCTTACAATAGATTTATGGGACAATAGTTGAGATTAATGATCTGTTCTTTATTAAATTCAATATTTCATATGGTAAGAAAAAGAAAAGCTAATATAAATAAAAAATCCGCTCAAAAAACGCCCAGTGAATTAGAGCAGGATGCCAAAGTATTTTTTGTTACCGAGCTGTTCAAAGAAGCAATAAACAGCTATAAAAGCTTGTTAAAAATTGAGCAACGTTCTGACTGGCAAGCACAATTAGCCCAGGCTTATTTGGGACGTTGTCAACAATTAGCCGATAAAGCGCTATTCCTAGAAGCAACGGTTTTGTGGGACAACTATGAAAAACTGAATCAAGGGCAGGAGCTCGTTGAAAGTTATTTGTATTGGTTAGGTTGTGCGGGTCAATATTCTAAGATAGCTATTTTTTTAAAAACTCATGCTAATTTAGATAGCACTTTAATCTCGAATACTAATGTGCGATTGGCTGCCGCTTTACTTTCGGGTGAAGAAAAGATTCTTAGTGTATTAGCAAATGACCATCCTGTTATTGTTTATTATTCTGCTGCAAAAAATGCATTACAGGCTTATTCTCAAAATAACATACCTGAACTGGAACAGGCACTAAAACAAATTTCCTTTCGTTCACCATATAAAGACCTGAAAAGTCTGTTTAAAGCGCTGTTAAATCTTAGTAGTGATACAACTCTTGCTAAGCAACTATTGCAAAAAATTCCACTTGATTCCCCTTATTATCAACTCGCTCAAATTTGTCAAATACATAACCTTTCCGAACCACAACAATTAAAAGATTTTGCTCGTCTGGAAAAACCACAACGAGAATTTGTACAGAAATTAGCAGGATTGGACAAAACGCAAATTAAATTGTTAAACAATTGTCAACGCGTATTAATTAACTATACAGACAAGCAAGCATTTGAACTGGTCTTAAAAAACAAGGCTGTTTTTGGAGAACTTAAAAGTCAGCAATTCGCTTTGGGGTTATTACCTTACTATTCAAAGGGTAAAAAATTAATTCAAAGATCTTCCTCTCTTAGTAAATTTGAAACAAAACGAATTCAGGCTTTGACTTATGAGCAAAAACATGAAGATGATGAGGCTATTGATTGCTGGATTGAATGCGCCAAGATACTGAATTTTGAAGAAAATCCAGATAATGCGCTTAAATTAGCCTTGATTTTGCGTCATATAGTGGCTTTAATTGGCAACGATTATTACGACGCAGACGAGATAACCCCGTTCCTAGAAGATAGTCTTAAATTTGATCCCGATGACAAATCAACTTATCTCAAATTAATCGCAGTTTATAAACGTGAGAATAATAGCAAACAAGTGATGCACTGGCTTGATAAAGCATCAAATCAATATCCTCAGGATATTGATTTTTTGATGGTGAATATCAAGGAAAACATGCAAAAAAAGGCCTATAAAAAAGCCGCTGGATTTGCTAAAGAACTATTAAAAAAAGACCCAATTAATATCCAGGCTAAAAATGCTTTAATAGACTGCCACCTGGCACATTCCAGAAAACTGTTTAAATTAGTTAAATATGATTTGGCTGAAAAAGAAGCTTTACTGGCCGAAGGTATCAGCATGGGTAAGTACAAAAATGGTTTGATAATCAGTTTAAAAGCCTTGATTGCTTTCAAAAAAGCTGACACTAAGGGTTGCAAACTGCTACTAGAGCAAGGTCAACAAGCTGAAAAAGGTGCCCTCTGCGGATTGTATCGTATCCACATTGAGATTCTTAGTTTAAGCTTACCTTCTGCAACTGTTATGCGCTTATATACCAAGCCTGAGAAAAGCTATACGGCTTCTGTCCAGGAAATTATGGCTTTGAATTCTATGATTGAGAGTTATCATCAAGATGGCAATGAATTTGTAAGCAAGGTTTTTAGTAAAGTTAAAGCCATTTTTAAAAAATCACTTAATTATAACCAAAGTACATTTTTGCAGGATGAATTCATCTCGCTTTGCCACTGTTTTGAGAAACTAAATAATTTCGAAATGTTACGATTTATCAGTAATATGGCTATTGCACAATATACTGAAATAGCAATTTTTGATTATTATGTAATTTATTCTAAAATTAATGGTAATGCAAAAAAATTGAGTCATATTGATATACTCAGATTACAAAATGCTCAGCGCATGGCAAAAAATCAAAATGATAAACGAACCATGGAAAAGTTAAATCGATTGATTACAGATTTTGAAAGATCCCGTTATGTCCCGTTTTTTGACGATAATTATAAGGACTCTGAGGAAGATTATGATTCTGACTTTGTTCCTCCCAGGCTGTTCGGCGATAATGAAGTGGATGAGGAGAATGACGATTCAACTGTTGATATGAACGCATTAATGAGCATCTTGCAGAAAACAGAAGAAATGGACGAATTTGAACTTATGGATTTTTTATTTGATGGTAAAATGCCCAGTCCTCAGCAAACACTTAAACTTGAAAGATTAGGTGAAAAAGGTTTTCAGGCTATGCTAATTGAAAAAATATTAGAACAAGCAGGAATGCGCAAGCATGATCTAAAAGGTATTGATATTGCAGATCTATTATTTAGGAATGGAACACAATAAGTTGTGCATTATCGCGTAGATTTTTTGTTTGTCTAGCAATAGGCGCATAGCAGGCTATGTAACTGTTGCTACACAAACGAAGGCGGACAAAAAAGCAAGTGAGAATGTGCATGTTATTTTCTCCCATTCCATAACCAGCTATAAAAAACTCATGTTAACACCCTTTGAAATATTAGAAATACCAGAAAATGCAATTGATGACGTCATTAAAAAGGCTTATTTAAAAAAAGTCCGTGCTTATCCTCCGGAACAATCGCCAGAAAAATTCCAGCAAATCCGCGATGCTTTTGAAAAAATAAAAACTGAAAAAATGCGTTTAAGCTATCAGTTATTTCAGCTTGAAAAACCAGATTTTGTAGCCTTATTAAGCCTGATATTGAAGACTGAACATCCACAAAAAATTGATGAAACACTTTTTTGCAAATGTTTAGCAGAAAGTCTCACCAGTCAATCCTGAACAGAACCATGGAAACACATAATAAATCATTATTACTCAAACAGTTTAGTCAGTATCTTGAAGCCGTAGAAATAGAATCCGAAACTGAAGAAACTGACTTGTATTCTCTGTATACAGAAATGGCAGCTCTACGAAATGAAGTGAAAACTGAAGCACGGCAATTTAAAACTGCACTGGAACATTTCAAATCCGGTTTTGATGTTTTGGAGCAAGCGAATACAAAATTATCTAAAGAGTTGGATACTGTCCGTTTGCAACAAGAAGAACAACACAGAGAATTGACTCGGAATTTTTTACTGGATATTCTAGATATTTATGATCGGTTGGCGGCTGGTAAAAACATAGTAGAAAACTATCATCCTGTTTCTTCATTTTTCAATTCCTCGCATAAACATGATACAACTTTCATTAATAGTATGCTGGAAGGACAAGCTATGTCTATACGACGGGTTCTGCAATTAATGGAAAAACATCAAGTCGTGCCTATGCAAGTATTAAGCAGGCCATTAGATCCACATACCATGATTGCTGTTGAAATAAGTAACAATCCAGATTTGGATGATGGAATAGTTATTGAAGAATTGCGTAAAGGTTTTACCATTCAAGGTGAAGTCCTTCGTCTTGCCGAAGTAAAAGTGAACAAACAGGAAACAAAATGAGTGACATAATAATTGGAATAGATTTAGGGACGACAAATTCAGAAGTTGCAATAGTAGAGGAGGGTAAAGTCACTATTATTGAAGACAACCACCAGACAATTTTGCCTTCCTTTGTGGGACTGGATGATCAGGGTGAAATACTGGTAGGGGAAGCGGCAAAAAATCAGTATGCACTTTATCCTGAACGCACTATAAAGTCGATTAAACGTCAAATGGGACAAGATGTGACAATCTTAATGGGCGATAAGCAATTCCGTCCACAAGAAATATCTGCAATTATTTTAAAACGTTTAAAGCAAATTGCCGAAAACCACATTGGTCAGAGCATTCAAAAGGCGGTCATTACCGTTCCGGCCTATTTTTCAGATGCACAACGCCAGGCAACCCGTGAAGCAGGAGAAATTGCCGGCCTTGACGTGGTTCGAATGATTAATGAACCCACGGCAGCAGCATTATCTTACGAAGCACAACAACAAACCCATAAAAAAGTGCTGGTTTATGATTTAGGTGGGGGTACCTTTGATGTATCAGTAGTTAGTATTGAAGATGATGTGGTTGAAGTATTGGCCAGTCATGGAAATAATCAACTGGGTGGTGATGATTTTGATAATAAAATCGTCCAAACTATCGTTGATCATATTAACATTAAATATCAACTGGATATCAGTGATTCAGGCAAAGTCATGGCGCGGATATCCCGTGTCGCTGAAACAGCCAAGCGAGTACTATCTGACCAGCCTTACATCATGCTGGAAGAAGAGTTTCTATGCGAAAAAGACGGTACACCGGTGCATTTATCTCTAGAATTTTCCAGAAATGAATATCAGGAATTAATCGAAGAGTATATAGATGAAACCCTTGAATCTGTTCACATCGCTCTTAAAGGCGCTAATTTAACAGTATCAGATATTGATGAAATTCTTTTGGTAGGAGGTAGTACTCGTACCCCTTTGATTAACGAGCGACTGGTAAAAGAATTTGGTATTGAACCCAATAAAGGCGTGAATCCCGATTTATGTGTTGCAACCGGTGCCGCCATACAAGCAGCCATGATTGCCGGACAAAATATTGCAGCAGTCTTGGTAGATATTACTCCGTATAGCTTTGGTACCAGTGTTGTAGGTGATCTCAATGGAGAATACTATCAACATGTTTATGTGCCGATTATCCATAAAAATAGCTCTTTACCGATTAAAAAAACCGATGCATTTTTTACCATGTATGACAATCAGGAAAAAGTCGTCGTCACCGTATATCAGGGAGAGGATCCTGATGCATTAAACAATATTGATATTGGTGAGTTCAGTATTGAAGGGCTGAGTGAAGTTCCCAGTGGTAATGTTATTACCCTAGAATTAGCCTTGGATTTGAATGGAATACTGCATGTTTCTGCCAAGGAAAAAGCCACAGGACTGGGAAAATCAATCACAATCAACAATGCCTTATCAGATTTTCAGGATGATGACCTAGAGCAAGCTAAACAAAGAATCAATCAATTATTTGATGATGAAACAGAAAACTCTGAGAATAATGAAGGAGAATCTGAGGAAATAGTTAAAGCTAGATTATTAGTAAAAAAAGCTAAAAATCAGTTAGCTTCGGCCAACGACGAAGACAAGGAGGACATCATTGATTTAATTGAAAATATTAATGATTCAATTAAAACTGGAGATACGGATATTCTAGCGAAATCATCGGAACAGTTAACCGATATATTATATTATCTGGAAGAATAATGGAGCGTTGCCCTACTTGTCGAGCAAGACTTAAAGGTGCGACTTGCTGTCCACGCTGTCAGACCGATTTAAATCAGGTATTAAAAATTGGCGAGAGGGCTGAGTTATTATGTCAACATGCAATACAGAAACTTAAAGACAACGATATAAAACTGGCTATTTCATTGTTAAAAGATAGTTTGTTGTTACAACGAAATACGGGGTCTTTAAAAGTAAAACAATTTATCACCCAGCTGTTGGAGCAACGAGCTGTAAACTTTCTCCAGCAGGGTGAACTGAATAAAGCAAAAGAAACATTGAAACTGTTATTTTTATTAAATAGGACACCAATCGCTAATGCATTACATGATTTTATTTGTAAGAAACAATTGATGGAAACTTTGGGGTTTTAAGAAAAGCAAAAAACAACTTATATATTCTGGTTTGCCTTTTTGTCCATCATTGGTTGTATAAGTACCCAAGCATAATTAATTTAACATTTTACTTGTCTTTTTTTCCAT
>CAYNRB010000099.1:0-10974 GCA_964399475.1 uncultured Methylomarinum sp. | reverse complement strand
GCTTTAACCAATTTTCCTAAGATCATCAAGTCAATTTAATTATTTGCCCGAATGGTATCATGTTCTCACACAGTCAATATAAAATGCATTACGTCTATCGGCCTGAACATTATCATTGTATCTGGCAATTACCCGACAATGTAGCCTGGATGTAGCGAAGCGGAATCCAGGGTTGAAGTCGTCAAACCCTTGATTCCACTCTGTTACATCAAGGCTACATTTAAATGTATCGGAAAAACAAAGTTTTCTAAACAAATTGCTTTAACTATTTTTCCTAGGATCATCAAGTCAAGTCAAGTCAATTTAATTATTTGCCCGAAGGGCATCATGTTCTTGGCGTAGTATTAAGGTGATTTCCAACAATAAATATGCCAGAATTGCGTAGGATTTTTGTTTCTGATTAAACAATCTCAAGAGGCGCATAGTTATTCTACGTAACGATTGAGATGGTTTGATCAGGAACAAAAAGACAAGAAAGTTTGGTCTATTTATTGTTGGAAACCACCTAATACCATTATAAAGGAATCGTGTTCTGCCTCTTTCTACTTGGTTCAATAGTCGTTTTGCAACTCTTAACCAATCAGTTTGCAGCTCTTCGATTAAAGCCTCATTGGTATTAAAATCAAAGTCGATTCTTGCCCATGCTAAGGTTTCACGAAATAAATCCCGTTCGCCTTTTTTCATGACGGGATGATCAAAACATTTGAAGCTATGATTTTCATCAGGTTTGAGTAATTTTCGAAATAAGGCATCATGCTTGTTACTAAAATTAAGCTGCAATACAATATTATATCCAGTACGTGAAACTTGATCCCACTCTCTATCGTTATGTCCCCAGGTATCTAAAGTTAATAAAAAAGGTTCCGCAACTTGTGAATAAAGCATTTCAAGTTGCTGGTGATGCAATCGACCAGCCCCTGATTTAGCCATTACCTCCTTAATTATCGGTTTGTTTAATAATCCCGAATAAGCCGACTGCTTCAACCCAGAAATATCACAGACCTCTCCAATCACTTGTGACAATATATAGGCGGCATAACGATCTTTGTAATAGGTAAAAGAGGTTTTACCCTGAGGTAAACAAGCAATCACTTCTTTGGCGGTATTAATATCCATTTCTCACCCCTTCACACAAACAAGTTGTTTTAATGTGTGTACTATTTCCACCAAATCAGACTGATTTTCCATCACCTTAACTATATCTTTATAAGCACCAGGAATTTCATCAATCACGCCTTTGTCTTTACGACATTCAACACCTTGAGTTTGGCTGTGCATATCTTCTGTGCTAAAAAGTTTCTTGGCTTTACTTCGACTCATCCTGCGCCCTGCACCATGAGAGCAGGAGCAAAAGGAAGTTGGGTTTCCTTTACCACGAACAATATAAGATTTTGTACCCATACTACCGGGAATAATACCTAACACATCCAATTCAGCATTAATTGCACCTTTTCGGGTAATAAATACATTGGCTCCAAAATGCTTTTCAATCGCTACATAATTATGATGACAATTGATCGCCTCTTTGGTCGCTTTAAATTGTGGCAAAACAGTTGAGAGTGCTTTAACCACTAGTCGCATTATTTCCCTTCGATTAAACATAGCGTAATCTTGCGCCCAGTGAACCGCCTCAATATAATCATCAAAATGTTGAGTGCCTTCTGAAAAGTAGGCTAAATCCTTATCCGGTAAACGACTTAATTGCCGTCCCATATCACGTTTTGCTAAGCCAATAAAGTGTTGTCCAATAGCATTTCCTACCCCTCGACTACCCGAATGCAACATTATCCAAAGATCTTGGTTTTCATCTACACAAAGTTCGATAAAATGATTTCCTCCTCCCAATGTTCCCAGTTGCCTTATCCAAGTTTGGTAAGGTTTCTTTTGCATCTTTTTCAGACGAGGATATTGCTCCATTATTCTGATCAGTCCGTTTTGCAAAGCATCAACGGTTGATCGTTTTACACTATCTCGTTTATGCATATTAAATCCAACCGGTACGGCTGATTCAATTGCTGAACGAAGTCGGTGTAAATTATCTGGCAATTGTTCTGCGGTTAAAGACAAACGAACGGCATTCATTCCACAACCAATATCCACGCCTACTGCCGCAGGAATAATAGCGCCGCGGGTTGGAATAACCGAGCCGACAGTTGCGCCCAGTCCATAGTATACGTCTGGCATTGCGGCAATATGGCTATGAATAAAAGGTAGTTGTGCAATATTAGCTAACTGATTAAGTGCTGAATTTTCAATATCATCGGTATAAATTTTTACTGGCACTTTTCCTTTTGTAATAATTTTTTCGATTGGCATTTTGTTTTACCCAATTTTTTCAGGGCAAAAAAAAGCCCTGATCGAATGCCACCGATCAGGGCTTTTTCCTGACAGGGAGCTTCACAAAGTGTGAGCCTCCCTATAGAAATATTTAAGGAAGACTCAATACATATTTTTGACAGAGCTTTCAGTGATCATTTTGATCAAAAACTGCCTTTGATTGATTTTTGTATTGATTTTCTCTTGCATTCGTCATTCCTCATCATTTGATTGGGTGTGGATTATAGAACTAAAAAAAACAATGTCAATAAAATATTGTTAAAGCATTGGAGTACTAAAACATGTTTTTGCACGCCAAGCTGTAATTCACGACGATGCTCAAACCACAATACTCTCACTTATTTGATTCTGTCAGTTCCTGATAATAAAAAGGAGCTGGACTTTTCTTAGAGCAGTAGATCAAACAGACAAACCATTGATAAACTATCAATAGTTTTCAAAAACTTTATTCTTCCAAAACATTTAGGAATAGTCATATCATAAGTTTTTAACCCTTCTTAAGAGCTATTTATGCCAGAAAACAAAGGTTAAAACAAAAGAGAATGTGTTGATGGTTACTTTTTATGGTATTTTAAGATACATGTATACTTCACGCGGTCACGGTTGCGGAATTTTAGCGAGTTGGTTTTTACTTACTTGAAGTAAGTAAGAGGCGTGAGCAAGAGCAGAAGTTTTGTCGGTAACAAGCCACTGAAATGGGCGCATAGCAAGCTTCGTAACTTTAATTTACGCCACAAAGAACAATCAAAAAACAAGCGAGATGAGAATATTTATCGCAAGTTGCTATAAGTACCCAAGTATAATTAATTTAACTAACTTTTACGCAGGATTTTTTTCATATTCAGTGTTGCATAAATAGGCGCATAGCGAGCTACGCAACTATTTATGCAACGCTGAAGATGGAAAAAAAGACAAGTAAAATGTTAAATTAATTATGCTTGGGTACTTATGAACTTCCAGAAATAATAGCTGTCTCTGTTGACCACGGTTTACCAGAATATCTGCAATAGAAAAAAGATGCCTTCTTATAAAATAATTTTCATTAGTTTTTTCATTTTATTTACCCAGCAAATTCAAGCCTTAGGTTCTGATGATTTGTTACCTGTTGAGCAAGCTTACCGTGTTTCAGCCAAAGCTATTTCTGCCGAGTTAATCGAAGTTTCCTGGGAGATTGCAGAAGGCTATTATTTATACCGAAATAAAACCAGTTTCGCTTCAGAAACAGAGGGAATTGAGTTAGGTGTCCCGGACATGCCGGTTGGCAAAAGCAAAAAAGATGAATTTTTTGGCGAAGTCCTTGTTTATCGAAATCAATTAAAAGTTTCAATACCCATAGTCAATAAAAAATCACTAAGCTCTATACAAATATCAGTTAAACATCAGGGATGTGCCGATATAGGTGTTTGTTATCCACCACAAAAAGAAACATTTACTCTGAATTTACCTTTAGCTGAAAAGAGCTCTATCAGCAATTCGATAGATAATTTGGTCAATGGCTTTAAAGGACTCAAATTAAATCTTTTTCAAGACGAGTTACTGCCAGCAGAACAAGCATTTCAGTTTTTTGCTACGGTTAAAAACCCAGATACAATACATGTTAGCTGGTTGATTGCTGATGGCTACTATTTATATAGGGATAAATTTAAATTGCTAGTTGTTGACAATAATTCTGTTCAACTTAATAGCTTTCGCATTCCAGAAGGGAAACCCTACCACGATGAAACTTTTGGTCAAATTCAGATATTTCATAATGAAGTCAGTTTTGACCTGCCTCTAATTCGTTCTGAAAAAGCCGCTCAAACCCTGACTTTATTGGCAAAATATCAGGGATGTGCTGATCTTGGTGTTTGTTATCCTCCGATAGAAAGTAAAGTTGTGCTCCAGTTACCCGAAGCACTGCAATTGAATAGCCAAACCAAATCAGCTTCTACAGCACTTGTACTTTCAGAGCAAGATCAGATTTTTCAATCGTTACAAAGTGATTCTTTGGCTTTGACATTACTCAGCTTTTTTGGATTTGGGTTATTGTTGGCCTTTACCCCTTGTATTTTCCCAATGATACCGATTCTATCCGGCATTATTGTGGGTCAAGGAGAATCGGTTACCACCCGAAAAGCTTTTTTACTTTCATTAAGTTATGTTACTTCTTCGGCATTTACTTATACTATTTTTGGAATATTAGCGGCTTTATTTGGTAGCAATTTACAGGTTATTTTTCAAGAACCCTGGGTTATTGCTGTCTTTAGTGGAATCTTCATACTGCTATCTTTCTCCATGTTTGGATTTTACAACCTGGAATTACCCAAATCTTTTCAGGCTAAATTACATAATTCCAGTGATAAACATCGTGATGGCTCCTATCTTGGCGCTGGGATCATGGGGGCACTTTCAGCTTTAATTGTCGGTCCTTGTGTTGCTGCGCCGCTGGCGGGTGCATTAATTTATATTGGTCAGACGGGCGATGTTATTCTAGGCGGTTCAGCTTTGTTTGTTATGGGGTTTGCAATGGGAACACCCTTGCTACTTCTGGGTGCTTCTGCGGGTTCATTATTGCCTAAAGCAGGACATTGGTTAAATTCAACCAAAGCCATTTTTGGTGTTCTAATGTTGGCGGTTTCAGTATGGATGCTAGATAGAATTTTACCCGCCTCTTTAACTATGCTGTTTACGGCTAGCTTACTCATTATTCCGGCAATTTATTTACGTGCTTTAGAGCCTTTATCTGAACAAACATCGGGCTGGTCTAAATTATGGAAAGGTTTGGGAGCAATAATGTTGATCTACGGAGCTTTAATTCTGTTAGGTTTAAGCATGGGTAATACCAATCCTCTACAACCATTAAAAGGCTTCGGTCTATCAGGGAATGCTTCAGATCAGGAACATGGGCTGACTTTTAAAAGAATTGCCTCAATCAGTGAGTTAGATCAAGAATTAGAACAAGCTAGTGCGAATAACCAATGGGTTATGTTCGATTTTTATGCAGATTGGTGTATTTCCTGTAAAGAAATGGAAGCCTTTACGTTTACCGATAGTCAAGTCAAACAAAAGCTTGCTAACTTTATTAAAATTCAAGTTGATGTCACAAAAAATTCAGCAGATGATAAAGCTCTATTAAAGAAATTTAATCTAATTGGCCCGCCTGCCATCTTGTTTTTTGCACCCGATAAACAAGAAAGAAAAGCCTCCAGAGTTATAGGTTATCAAAATGTAGATAAATTCTTGTCTAGTATCAATAGTCTGTTGTAACCCATTAAATAAAAGATGAATAAAAACAATTTTATTATAGGATTAGTTGTTATCATTGCTATGTCTGCTGGCATTTATACCCAGCAGGCAGTTATGTCTGACACCGATACACTAAAACCCCAAAAATCTGTCATTGAATTTAGCTTACCTGATTTATCAGGAAAGCAACATCAACTCTCAGAATGGCAAAATAAACTACAAATCATCAATTTCTGGGCTACTTGGTGTCCTCCCTGTTTAAAAGAAATACCTGAATTTATTAAACTGCAAAACAAGTTTAAGGATAAAAACATACAATTTATAGGCATTGCTATAGATGATAAAGATTCAGTTCAAACTTATCTTCAGACAATCAATATCAATTATCCTATTTTGATAGCTGGAGATGAGGGACTAGTCCTTGCCCAGCAACTGGGGAATAACCTTAATGCCTTACCTTTTACTCTAATTATTGATCGGCAAGGTCTGGTTATTCATAGACAAACGGGTGAACTCCATACGAAAGAATTATTGGAAATAATCAAGCCATACATATAAAAAACAGAGTAAATCATTGCTTTTTTTGTATCCGCTATAAATCCCAGGGCAATCGTAACCAACATTGAATTAAAGGGTAGCCTGGATGCAGCGCAGCGAAATCCGGGAGAGAATGGTGTACAACGAACCCTGGATTCCGCTACGCTACATCCAGGCTACATTCTAGAATCATGGAATTTTACAATTGAAACTCAACCCCTATAGACTGAAAATCTATAGGGGTTGAATAATAATGAATTTTTTACTAATATGAGCCAAACAAAATATAAGATTAGTTGCCTTATACCTTGCCCAGCCCAAGTTTTTTATTGAAATAATCGATTTACTAATTAGAATTTGTCAAACTAGTAACACTGAATCTAAATGTATTTGGATTATCTAGTTGTAGTTCAGCATCAAAGTTATTACCATCCACAATAACCGGAGAGATGATCAAAGAACCGGAAATTGGAGCAAACACAGAACTACTCATACCTAACAAAAGAGACGGTACGACTTCTTGCAAAGTTAAAGTAATAGGATCTACTCCTGAAAGCATCAGAGTGACATTAAATTTTCCTAACTCTCCAGCATCCGTATTGGGTAAATATAATAATTGAGAGGTAGCATCATAATGTGCATGATTACTTTCAACTTTAATACGAATTGAAGCACCATGTGGATCACTGTGTTCAGTACCCGTGTAATCGTAACCACCGGGTGCGATTTGAGGCGCATCATCAATTGTATTGGTGGTGCGTAACACAGTAACAAGATGTCCTGAAGCACCACTGTTGGAAAGTGCAATTATTCCAACACCTGGACAACTGCCTTGTGCATTATGAGTTACCGATACAGGTGTTGGACCACGA
The DNA here is from genome assembly GCA_964399475.1 of uncultured Methylomarinum sp. Classification (GTDB taxonomy): domain Bacteria; phylum Pseudomonadota; class Gammaproteobacteria; order Methylococcales; family Methylomonadaceae; genus QPIN01. The sequence goes on along the minus strand of CAYNRB010000099.1, from coordinate 4,003 downwards.
GAGGCAAAAACAAGATACTTGCCATCAGGCGTGGTATCCATTAAATCAGGTGTAGGGTCGTTATTGGGTAACCCCGAATCATCTGACACAGAAGCTGCAGCACACGGACCTAAACCTTGTCCTTGACCATCTGCTGAAGTTAAATCATAACTTCCAACTCGTTTCATGTTTCCAGTATCTGTATTGAATACTTCAATAACATTTTGCAGGCGGTCACCAGTATGTATAAATCTTCCATCAAGTGTACGTGCCATACCATGAGCATCTCGACGGGTTGTGGTGCCAGGCAACTGGCCTGTATCGTTACTCGCATCACCTGTTAGATTACCAAGGGTTGCCGTGTTATTGGCATCTTTAAATATTTCAATTGGCGCTGGTGTGTTTGGTGCTTGCACACTAGAAAATGCTTTATCATCAATTGCATACACAGAAAAAGTAGATTGTGTCGCACCCGAACCTGCAGCTGAAGTACCGGCATTTAACCAGATTTTATCCTTAACTTGTACGCCACCACAACCTGCTCCATTAACAACCTGTTGACTGTATTCGCCAACAATAGACATTGGAGTTGCCGTTGTGTCGGCAACTAGAAGACCACCTCCACCAAAGGTAACATATGCGTTGTCGTTACTTGATACGATTGGACAAACAATAACGTTAGCTGGACGACCACCAAGTGACGCATCGGATCCTGTACTACAACCATTTTGTTTACAGTTTCCTGCGGGTGTTAAATCACCTAAAGCAGCTGAATCATAGCCGCCAGAAACAGTGCTAACTAAGGCATTACCTTGTGAATTATTACCAGTAAATGCAGTCGCATCATCAAGAATTGTAGTCCCACTACCAACAGCTAAAGAAGCGGTACGGTTAAAATTTGCATTGGTGATTTTGCCAGTTGCATCTCGGGTAACATCGACACGTTCAAGTATGCGACCATGCAGGTTAGCTAGTAGTAGGGCACTTCCATCACTATTCCAGAAGGACATATGTAATGAACGACCATCTCCCGATGCGGCGTTAGTTTGAGTGACTCGAAACAAGGCGATAGCTTCCTTGGTAGCTCCATCAACGATTCCTATATATCCACCCCCTGCTACAAATGAATTGATGTTCATATACATGTTCTGAGGATCAGCTATCATGCCATGCAAGCGTCCAAAATTAGGCGAAGTACCCAGTGTTTCACCTGTGAGTTGAGTTCCATCATGTTCTGAGAGTGTACTTGGAAACACTGCTTTCAAATCACAAGGCCCTTCACCAGGAACATTATTACCATCACAACCCAAGGGTTGAGCAACGCTACCATTTGCTATTTGTGCTTTGACATCGACACTATTCCAAACCCAAATAAAACTCCCATCAACTCCTAGTGAACCTGCACCGGCAACTGAGTTTGACTGGTCAGCAGCCCAAACTTCGTATAGTACTTGATCAGATGCAGTAGCACTTGATCCTATGGTTAGCAGACTCACTGCTGTAGCGACAATTAATGCTTTTTTTGATTTAATATTTTTCATTTATTTTCCTCTCTAAACATTTAGAACAGTAACTGAACACTATGAAATACTAAATACATTACATATTAGGTATTTACAGGATTATTTTGATCCAAAAGATTCTGTATTAAATGTGATTTTTTTAAAATACTTTGCGGTTTACAATTTTGAAGTCTAGTTCAGCACTTTTCTTTGTCAAGAATCAAACAAAAGTTGAAAAAACCACATCATCCTAAAAAATCAGTTAGATCACGGTTTTTAGTACAAATTATTGATTCCACATCACTTCAAAAAAATACCCGCCTAACCGAATAGTGAGGCTGTTATTGTCTCCAGTGAAAATGCTCAGCTGACCTTTAGATAAGTTAAATAGCATTTAAAATCAATATTTATCAACTATTTGAAAGTTAATTTATTATTTTCATGGGAAGTAAGAAGGTTTTTGATTTCATAAGGAATCTTCGAGATCAGGTGTTCTGACACTAGGGAATGCTAGTTTTTGCTTACAGGCTTACTATATGATTTTCCAAAACATTGAATTCTAGCCGAATGATTTTTAAAATGTGCGACAACTTAGCAAACGAGATTATGGATAAATTGTTTATATATTTAATGTTGAATTCTCATCAGTCTAAAACCTAAAATAATTTAAATTTTATCGATTCCCTTATGAACCTAGATGAATTAACCTCAATTGTTATAGTCAGAAAAATACTTAACTCAGATCAAGCCTAGGGGGCTGTCCTTTTCTTGTATTTATCTACAAGATATTGATTTTATAATAGAGTATCAGGTGTTTTGACCGTAGCATACTCCAATATTAGTGGGCAAAAAAACTACCCACCCTACCTTCAACTTTTCAAATTTCCTGTAATTTATAGTGGATATCCTATTTTGATCTACTATTTTTTTAGATTAAACTATAAGTAATGAAAATATCTGGCTACAAAATCGAAAAACAAATTGGCAAAGGCGGTATGGCGACGGTTTACCTCGCTATTCAAGAATCCCTAGCCAGACCTGTTGCACTGAAAGTAATGAATCCATTTTATTCCGATTCAGCAGAGTTTTCGGAACGCTTTTTAGAAGAAGGTCGTCTACTTGCTTCAATCCAGCATTCAAACATCATCACCATCCATGACATCGGTATTAGTGCAGGTTTGCATTTCATCTCAATGGAGTATGTAGAAGGGGATGATTTAGCCCAACGTATCATTCATAAGTTCAATGCTTCTACAGCCATTGATTATTTAGAAACACTCGCTAGCTGTTTAGATGTAGCACATGATTTGCATATTGTTCACCGTGATATTAAATCCGCAAATATCTTATTTCGAAAAGATGGAACATTATTACTGACTGATTTTGGAATAGCGAAACAACTTACTGCTAATAATGAATTAACCGTAGCCGGTAGCATAATTGGTAGTCCTCATTATTTAAGCCCAGAACAAGCTTTAGGGAAAGTTGTAGACGGTCGTGCCGACATCTACAGCCTGGGCATCCTATTCTACGAGATGTTGACAAGTGAACGTCCCTATAGTGGTAACTCTGTCATTGATATTGCTAACCAACATATCACTCAAAAAATACCGGCATTACCTGCTAATTTAGTCGTTTATCAAGACCTGATTAAATTTATGACCAGGAAAAATCCTGATCAACGCTTCCCAAGCTGTAAAAGCTTACTAGCTGCTATCCAGGAACTTAAAACTAGAGGGCGATGGTCTGGACAAATTAAGCAGATTCCACTTCCAGAACTTCCAATAAATCTCAGCACAAATTACAAACCTTACAGTACTTTTGACGAAAACCAAATCACTACAGCAAATGAAGTAGACATCGCTGTTAATGAGCCAACTATTGTAGAAAATTTGATTTCCGAACCTGACATACCACGAACACCCAACAGCTCCTTTAATAAAAAGTCTGCGGAACCAGAGACCTTCTTAGAAGCTTTAACGTTTAAGATTAAACAAAAAACCTCTTGGATTGTCGGTACCGTATTAGTAACCCTTATAATCCTGATTTTTAGCATTTTCAATGCTTTCAATCAGGAAAATCAGCAGACAAAAGTGTATAAAAATCCGACATCTGCAGTAGGCGAATTAACTTTTCAAGATTTGAGTCTTCAAAACAGAGAAACAATTGATGAATTGATCCAAAATGCAGAACTAGCTTTACAAGATTATCGACTGACTACACCTTTCGAAACTAGTGCTTATATGTATTATCAGAAAATTTTAGAGCTTGATCCGGGCAATTTAGCCGCTCAGCAAGGAATAGTTCAAATAGCTGAGATATATTACAACTTAGCCAAAAGGGCTGAGAGCGACTGGGATTATGACAAAGCGAACAAGCATGTAAAGCAAGGATTAATCATCGCGCCAGACAATAAAATTTTAATTAGACTGCAAGAGACTCTACAGACGAAAAATGAAAGCACAAAACGTAACATAAAAAAAATTTTCAAAGGAGCCAAGAAATGGTTAAGATAGTCAAAC
>CAYNRB010000098.1:0-11006 GCA_964399475.1 uncultured Methylomarinum sp. | reverse complement strand
GGCAAACAAAAATACGTCGCAATATTGGTAGGTTATTTATTGCGCGTTACCTAAGGTGGTTGACGAAACAAAAATCCTGAGCAATCTTGGTAACTTTATTCCGTCAAATCACCTAACAAGCTACGAAACAGAGTTTTATCGAAAAACCTTCCCTTTCTACTCACGCCCCGTCTAGTCAGTTGATAAATATCGACAGCTAAAATCCGCAACCGCGTGAAGTATTTTTTTTCCAATTAGTCAATACGGATTCAAATATTATGGATTTAACACCTTATTTAAAAATAATGTTAGATAAAAAAGCTGACTCTCTTGTCTTAAAAGCGGATTCAGCCCCAGGCTTACGTTTATCAGGTCAGGAAAAAGTAGTGGGAAAAGTTCTGGTAAGCAATGATTTTTTAAATCAATTTGTTGATGACTTATTGGATGAATCACAAAAGCAAGATCTTGAACGCTACACGACAATTAGTGTGAGCTATTCTAACGCGAGTATTCGTTATAACGTGCAAATTGATAATGATCTTGAAGAGACTATTATCATTATTCAGCAAAATAAAAAAGCGGTTGTATCTGCAGAAAAAAAAGTTGAAATTAGTGTTTTAGGTCAGGCTCCTGAATCCAGTCTTGATCTTATGCCCTATTTATTGGAAATGGTGAAGCAAGAAGGTTCAGATATATTTTTAACTGTTGATTCGCCAGTCAAAATCAAAATATCGGGTCTTGCCGTCAAAATGGATGACTATTTACTCACACCAGAATTGACTGAATCAGCTGCATTTGGAATTATGGATGAACAGCAAAAGACAGAATTTCTGAAAAATAAAGACCTGGATTTTGCTATAAGTCTACCTGATAACAGTGCCCGTTTTCGGGTTAATGCCTTTTATCAACGAAAAACTATTGGTTTGGTTTTACGTTTAATTCCCTCCATAATACCGAAACCAAAAGATCTGGGACTTCCAGATGTATTACTGGAATTAGTCTTGGAAAAACGGGGATTGTTGTTAGTTGTGGGCGGAACAGGTTCAGGGAAATCTACCTCTCTTGCGGCTATGATTAATCATCGAAATGAAAATTCAGCAGGTCATATATTAACCATAGAAGACCCTGTTGAGTATTCACATCCTAATTTAAAATCAATTGTTAATCAAAGGGAAGTCGGTGTTGATACTGTGTCATATGCTCGCGCATTAAAAGCTTGTTTACGGGAAGCACCAGATGTTATTTTAGTCGGTGAAATTCGTGATAAAGAAACTATGCAAACGGTATTAGAATTAGCCAATACAGGGCACCTATGTTTATCAACTTTACATGCAAATAATGCTAACCAGGCCATGGAAAGGATAATTAACATGTTTCCCCAAGTAGAGCATAAGCAATTGTTTATGGATCTTGCTATTAATCTGAATGCAGTTGTATCACAACGTTTAATTCCCACTCCAGATGGAAAACGATGTGCAGCCTTTGAGATTTTAATCAATACACCGCATATATCAAATTTAATTCTAAAAGGGAATTTAAATGAAATTAAAGATGCAATGGCAACTAGTGGCGGTAAAGGGATGAAGATTTTTGATGATGCATTATTTGAGCTATACAAAAATAAAACAGTCAGCTTGGAAGACGCATTAAAGAATGCTGATTCAAGAAATGATTTGCAAGCTAAAATTAATTTTGGCTAGAGAGTCAGGGTTAAAATACTTGTTTATTACTTCACAGAAGCACTGAGAGTTGTTGAATATGCTCAACCAAATAAAGACTAATTGCTTTAAAAAATACTAATCTTTTAATACAGATATTAATCATTCTAGAAAAAATTATGACTACATATGATGTTTATATTAATGGTATAAAGCCAGATTTTACGGGTGAAATTGATACTTTAATTGAAAAATCTTGTCAGCTACTGCAAGTGGATGCTGAGAAAATTACAGACATATTAAGCACGCCTAGTGGTACTTGTATCAGTCGTTCTGTTTCTGAACAAGAAGCACTAAAATATCAGATTAATCTACAGAAAATTGGCTTGATCTGTGTTTTTAGACCCGGAAAGCAAGTACTAGAACTTACTTTAGAAGCTATCGAAACGGAAGATGAAATACGAGCAAAAAGCTGTCCTAGTTGTAAGCATGAGCTAACAAAGGATGTGGAAGGGCGCTACCCAAATAATTGTGTAAAATGCGGAGTTATTTTCAGTAAATTCAAGGAATCCAAAGAGCTTGAAGAAGAAAAGGAAGAAATAAAAGAGTTATTAATGCGCAGTAAAAGAGCGCAACTAAATCGTGAAAAAAAAGAGCTGGATGATTTGGATAGAAAAAAACGTAAAGAACAGCTTGAAAAAGAGGTTTTTAATGAAAATCCTGAATTGGAAGACAAACAATCGAATAAAACTATCGTTTTGTCGGGTTCTGTTGTTGTGATTCTTCTAGTTATCATCTTAGCTGTTTTTCTCTTTCCTTCCTCACCTGAGATCAATACGGATGATGATTGGGATTCTGATTTTAAGGCAAGTCTAGAAAAGGATTCTGCCCCTAAACGTACCAGTAATAATAACTATTCTACTGAAGATATAGAAAACGTGGAATTCTCTAGATCCCAAGGTACGTCTAAAATGAGCAGACAGGAATTTGGACAAGGAACCAATGAATCAGGCTTAAGTCCTGTTAACGCTGCTTCGACCAACCATGTAAATGATGCTTATCTAGATCACCCCCTAACAGCGAGAGACTCATTAAAAAACGCTCATGATAAAGCTAATAAGATATTGGGGGCATTTGGCTTGGATGCTGACGCATTTGCAAATAATGCTAAAGGATCAAGAAATAACTCTTCAGCTGAATTCAACGATCCTGGAAAAAGCAGCAATAGAGCATCTGATCTTTCAGCTTTGTCGGCACCTGATTCTAATAATTCGGCTACAAAACAGCCTGCACTCGGTATATTTTCTTCACTAAAGTCCGGAAAAAACACCTTAACCTCAAGCAAACATCTCTCTAGTTTTTTAATTAAATTTGGCGTAGATAATCCTCAATGGGATCATTTTTTAATGCAGAACATAGAAAATAAAATTAAAACCAATAATTTTTTGCAAGCACGCCAGTTAACGACTTATATGACCTCGACTGAAAATTATATCGAATCCTTAAGTCAGATCTATATTGCCACTAAAAATCCCGAATTGGAATCGGAAATTTTAGACATTATAAGATCAAAAATAGATCAATTCCCTATCGTTGAACAAGTTAAGTATTATTCTCAAATTGGTTTTTATCAATCTAAATTCAAAGGCGTTAGCTCATTGATTAATAAAGCTGAAAACTTGAGGAATGATTTAATTGAACCTGAGAATAAATTACAGACAGCTCTGGCTATTGGTGTCTCTTACTTCAAGGCTGGGGAAGCACAGAAAGCACAATCTTATTTTGATAAGGTCAATGAGCTACATGCTAGAATCTATGCCATAAAAAATAAAATCAAAGCCAGTATCGCCATTGCTCGTGCCTATAAAAGTGTTGGAGCAGATACTCTGGCCTTAAAATGGATTTTAAATGCTGAAAGCTCAAGTGTAAAATCGACTTATCCTAATATTCAACAACTAGTAAAAGGCTTTGCCTATCTTGAGCAGCTAGAATCGGTGATTAGAATAGCCAAAAAACCGAAATCAATAGATATACAGGATAGTCTTCTCTACCAAGCCGCTCAAGTTTTTGTAAAATTGGGATTGTATGATAAAGCATCAGAAGTAGCTGAGAACATTAATACGCCCGCTTATAAAGCCATCGCTTATTCACTAATTGCGGCTTATGATAAAAAGGATTATCGGCATTTGGCACTGGCAGAAGCAGTATTAATCCTTGAGGTAGAAAAGCCTAATGAAAAAGCAATCGTATCAAGTCGTCTCGCTCAAATATTTGCCAGAAACAAGGATATTCAGAAAGCCGATGAATTATTGCAAATGACTAAGCGACAATTAAAGGGTATTTCTGCCTCTTCAAAAAATGACCGCTTAGTCAATATTCTAGCCATTAATTATTTACGCTCGCTCAATCAGACCATGGCAATGGATTTAGCTTCTTCAATCCAATCTCCGGCGATTAAATCCGAATTTTATAAAAATATAATTAAAATGGGCGATATTGCCAATTTGTTATAAACAATCAATGAGAGCAGTCTGGTGTTGGCGTGTAAAAACTTTTTTTTACACGCCAAAATATTAATAACCAAGCCGATAGGCAACTTAATTATACTGAAAACCAAAGATTTTTTTCATGAATGAAGACAGCCAATACAGTAGACTGGACATCGCTTTTTCACACTTTTTGGGGCAACGTAGCTGTTTTAAGCAACAACAAAAAACAGCATTTAAATTGTTGTGTGCTGAATTATCCTATCAACAATCACAAGGTCATAGCTGTATTCATATCACAGAAATTGAACAACAGCTTATCTTCTCATCAGGACTAGCTTCTATTTCTGAACAGACCTTGACTCCCCTTATTTTAGAAAAAAACCGACTCTACCTTCAGCGATACTGGTTTTACGAAAATCGGCTGGCTCAACAGATTAAAAATTTGCTGAGCCAAGGTTTTTCTACTAAAAATACGCAGAAGTTGCTTGCTCGTTATTTTGTAGAACTGATTGATGAAATTGATTGGCAAAAACAAGCCGCCCTTAAAGCCATAAATAATGCTTTTAGTATCATAACCGGAGGGCCTGGAACGGGTAAAACAACCAGTGTCTTAAGAATACTCGCTGTTTTGCAAGAATTGGCGGAACAGCAAAATCAGACTTTGTATATTGCTTTGACTGCTCCTACAGGTAAAGCCGCTATGCGATTGCAAGAATCAATCTGCTTCAATAAAAATAGCTTACCCTGTTCAGAAAGCATCAAGCAAAAAATTCCTGAAACAGTCACAACAATTCATCGTCTACTAGGTTCAAGTTTTAATTCCCCCTATTTCAAGCATAAGGCAACTAATCCTTTGCCCTATGATTTGGTTGTAGTTGATGAAGCGTCAATGGTTGATTTGGCATTAATCAGCAAACTGGTTGATGCATTAAAGCCTAGTTCCCGGCTTATTTTACTGGGTGATAAGGATCAGCTGGCATCCGTAGAAACCGGTTCGGTACTGGCTGATTTGACCGCAGCTTTGCCGGAAAATACAACCGAGTTAAAAAAATCTTATCGCTTTTATGGCGCCATAAAAGCATTGGCTGATGCTGTGAATAAACAGGCCGTGGACGAAGCTTGGAAAATATTGGAAGAAGGTTCACAACAAGTAAGCTTATTAGCGCAAGATGTAGATAATTACGCAGCTGAACAATACACTCCGTACCTATCAGAAATTAGAAAAGGGGCTGATTTTATAAGCATTTTTAAGACCTTTAATCAGTTTCAGATTCTGTGCTCAAATCGACAGGGTAAACAGGGAGTGGATAAAATTAATGAACAAATTGAAAAAAAATTAGCTGAAGAAAATAAAATCAAAATCACAGGCCAGTGGTATGAAGGGCGACCTGTGATAATTACTCAAAATAATCCAACAATGCAATTATTTAATGGTGATATGGGTATCTGTTTGTTTGATAAGGCATCGGGGAAGTTAAGCGTGTTTTTTGTTTGCGCAGATAATAAAATAAAAAAAGTATTGCCTAGTCGGCTCCCCACACATGAAACAGTTTTCGCCATGACTATACATAAAAGCCAAGGCTCAGAATTTGATGAATGTTTGTGTATTTTGCCTGAAAAAATCAACCCAGTACTTTCCAGACAGCTTATTTATACAGCGATAACTCGTGCGAAATCCAGGCTAAGAATAGTCAGTAATTACTCGGTTTTTTGTCAGGCTATAGAGAATAATGTTGAGCGGACGGGGGGGTTATTTGAAAAGTTGAATTAAAGGAAGGGGCAAAAATCCCTACAAACTCCATCAATAATCAGGCAGCCTTGATGAAGCGAAGAAAAATCAATAAGTAAGAGGTTATGTTGGATATATACTTCGCGCAGTTACGGTTGCGGAATTGTTAGCGCGTTGGTTTTTGTCGATAGCAAGGCGCTGAAACAGGCGCATAGCTTGCTACGCAACTGTTTCAGCAACGCAGTCTATCGGCAAAAACCGACCGCTAGAAATCCGCAACCGTGACCGTGCGAAGTATAACTACCAAGTAGCCTTGATGAAACGAAGTGGAATCAAGGAATTGACAGGGTAAAGCGTTTGCTCTGTATAGACAAATTTAACCAGAAATCAGCCTGAAATAATCTCCACAACTGACTTGCACTTAAGCAAAAAAATCGCTAAAGCTTTTCTATTCTTTATCTTCATCATTCGCGTTGTAGCAACATTCCTTTGTCACGGTGAAGATCTCTCTGAGAAATTCAAAGAATAATTTAAAAATCCCGTTGAACAGAAAATTTCGCTAAAGAAATCAATGCATTTTTATAGTCTGATTCTTCCAGACAAGACAGAGCATCAATGGCTTTCTGAGCAGCTTGGTCGGCACATTTTTCAGTGTATTCGATAGCCTTAGTTGAAATAACAATCTGATAAACTTCATTAAAAGCTTCTCTTGAACCTAGTTTAATGGCATCTATAATAATTTGTGCCTCAGATTCCGAGCCATGTGAAATGGCATAAATTAAAGGTAGTGTTGGTTTACCTTCAGCCAGATCATCACCCAAATTTTTACCTAAATCTTCCGTTGACGATTTATAATCCAACGCATCGTCAATTAGCTGAAAAGCCACACCTAATTGCTGACCATATATAGCTAATGCTTCAACAATATCATCTTTAGACTCAGAAATTACAGCACTTAAGCGAGTTGCTGCGCTAAATAAAATAGCCGTTTTTCTGGCGATTACTTCAAGGTATTTTTCTTCCGTTGTATCGGGGTTATTACAATTTAATAGCTGTAATACCTCGCCTTCAGCAATTTGCGTGGTAGTTTTAGAAAGAATTTCCATGACTCGCATATTATTGGTGCGAACCATCATTTCAAAAGCACTGGAATACAAATAATCACCGACCAGAACACTGGCAGCATTTCCCCAAACAGCATTGGCGCTATCCTTGCCACGCCTTAAATCCGATTCATCAACTACATCATCATGCAATAAAGTAGCCGTATGAATAAATTCTATGACAGCAGCCAAGATCAAATGATGTTCGCTAACTTGGCCTAATGCTTTTGCTGTTAAAAGCAAAAGCATAGGTCTCAGTCGTTTACCACCACTGCCAATAATATAATGTGCCATCTGGTTAATAAGCAAAACATCGGAACTGAGTTCGTTTACAATCAGCTGATCAACTGCCTTCGCCTCATCGGCAGTCAAGTTTTTGATCACCTCAAAATCAATCGATTCCGAAACTTTTACTGTGTTTTGTTCTGTCATTATTTGTATTGCTTCAATATTTCAGGTACTCAACCCACCATGCTATTGAATAACACTAGGCAATGTCAATAGATTTTATGTATATTTGTTAAAACCTGGCAAGAAGATAAGATTAATGCTTGACTGATATACATTTTAATAATACAATTCTCTGTTCACTTTTAACAGATAAAAATGCTTGACGGAGCTTACGCGGATGTATGCGGTAATTCAAACAGGTGGTAAACAGTACCGAGTCGAAGAAGGTACTACCTTAAAAATAGAAAAACTAGAACTTGGTACAGGTGATAGCGTAGAGTTCGACAAAGTACTTATGATTCAGTCTGACAGCGAAACTAAAATTGGACAGCCTTATGTCGAATCAGGAAAAGTCACAGCAGAAGTTGTTTCTCAAGGCAGGCATAAGAAAGTTAAAATCATTAAATTTAAAAGACGTAAGCATCATATGAAACAAATGGGGCATCGTCAATACTTTACGGAAATCCAGATTACTGGAATTTCTGCTTAAGAATAAGGAGTAAGCAATGGCTCATAAAAAAGCGGGCGGTAGCACTAGAAATGGTCGTGACTCCAATGCCAAAAGATTAGGCGTTAAACGTTACGGTGGACAAGAAGTATTGGCAGGCAACATTCTGGTTCGCCAACGCGGTACAAAATTTCATGCTGGAGAAAACGTAGGCATGGGAAAAGATCATACATTATTTGCTGTTGCTGATGGCAAGGTGCTTTTTCAAGTGAAGGGTGCTAAAAATCGCAAATTCATTAGCATAGTTGCTGCGTAAAAAGCTACTTTCAATTTTTGGAAGCGCTAATTAAGCCTCGTCATTGACGGGGCTTTTTTGTTTATGCTGAAAAAATAAAGGATAGCTCCTGAACCACTGCCATTAAATTAAGAAGTAATATATTTAAATCAAGGCATTAAACGTAGGGTGGGTTAGCTTATCAAGCGAAGCGCTATAACCTAACCCATCTTGCTATTATTGGTAGGTTACGTTTTATTGCTACGCTAAAAAATCTCACCCACCCTGCGGTAATATATTAATTATAATTAATAAATTTAACTTGATGACAGTAACGCTCTGCACGGGAATTCAAACTTGAACGCTCCCGTGCGCCCTAACACAGCGACCCTAGTGTTGGCTTAAAAAATATTTTTAACAGTGTACTCTATTGTAGATTATATTAAATTATCAAGCATAATCTGGGATACAAACGAAAAGGTGGGTTACGTTTTTTCGCTACGCTCAAAAATCTTATCCACCCACCATTTTTTACCTTTTAACAATCACAATTGCGAGACATCGCACCTATCAATTTGACTCAAGAAAAAAATGAGATTTGTTGACGAAGCTGAAATTCGAGTAGAAGCAGGAAATGGTGGCAGTGGTGCCGCTAGTTTTCGCCGAGAAAAATACATTCCTATGGGCGGCCCAGATGGCGGCGATGGGGGTGATGGGGGTAGCGTTTATCTTGTTGCTGCTGAAAATGTCAATACCCTGGCAGATTTTCGATATAATTCACTGCATAAGGCTCAGCGCGGGCAAAATGGTATGAGTCGAGATTGCACCGGAAAAAAAGGTGATGATCTGTATATTTCAGTCCCCACAGGCACCTTGGTTTACGAAGTTCATACGGAAGAGAAAATTGGAGATTTAATAGAAGCTGGGGATACTTTACTGGTTGCCAAGGGCGGCTTTCATGGACTAGGCAATACTCGGTATAAAAGTAGCGTCAACAGATCTCCCCAACAATTTTCACCCGGCAAACTCGGTGAGGCGAGAGTCCTAAAGCTGGAACTGATGGTCATTGCTGATATTGGTTTGTTAGGAATGCCCAATGCCGGAAAATCCAGTTTAATTCGCTCTGTTTCATCGGCAAGACCCAAAGTTGCTGATTATCCTTTTACTACATTACATCCCAATTTAGGTGTTGTCCGTGTGGACGACATGCGTAGCTTTGTCATTGCTGATATTCCTGGTGTCATAGAAGGCGCAGCAGAAGGTGCAGGACTGGGTTTGCAATTCTTGAAGCATCTTTCTCGCACGGGTCTTTTATTGCATTTAATAGACGTGCAGCCCTATGAATCTGACATTAGTCCGGTTGAAGCGGCAAAAAAAATCACTCATGAAATTCAAAAATGGAGCGACGAACTTGCCAATAAACCTCGTTGGTTAGTACTTAATAAAATTGATCGTTTATTGGATGAGGAAAGTGAGTCGCATTGCAAAGCAATTATTGATGAACTGGAATGGACCGGCCCTGTGTTCAAAATTTCAGCGCTTAAAAAACAAGGGACACAAGCTTTAATGTACGCCATTATGGACTTTCTAGACCAGCAACGGCAGAGCACAAGTGAGCAGGAATAATTTTTGCCATTCCAGACGAATTGTTATCAAAATTGGCAGTTCTTTGCTAACAGAAGGTGGGAAAGGACTCAATAAATCAGCTATTTCCGACTGGATTACCCAAATCGCAAACCTTAGCAAACAAAACAAAGATATCATCTTGGTTGCATCTGGCTCAGTTGCCGAAGGTATTAGCCGACTAGGCCTTAAACAACGACCTAAAACTCTGCATGAATTGCAGGCAGCCGCATCAGTCGGGCAAATGGGTCTGGTGAAAATATTTGAAGATAATTTTCAAAAACATAATCTACATTCAGCGCAGGTGCTTTTAACTCATGATGATCTTTCAGACCGTCAACGTTATTTAAATGCCAGAAGCACTTTATTAACATTGTTAGATTTTGGGGTAGTCCCTGTAATTAATGAAAACGACGCGGTTGCAACGGAGGAAATTCGTTTTGGTGACAATGATACTTTGGCGGCACAAGTTGCCAATCTGGTTGAAGCCGACCTATTAATTATTCTAACTGATCAAGTAGGTTTATTTGATTCTGACCCCAGCATCAATCCTGATGCCCAGCTGATTTCAGAAGCCAAAGTTAATGATTCCTTACTTGAAGAGGTTGCCGGAGAAAGCAAAAGTGGTTTGGGAAGAGGAGGAATGACCACTAAAATACGCGCAGCAAGATTAGCCGCCCGTTCAGGAGCTGGCACCGTTATAGTTTCTGGGGAAATTGAAAATGTTATTAATAATGTAGTTGCTGGAAAAAAACTGGGTACTTATTTGATTCCGAATATCGCTCCTTTAGCGGCAAGAAAGCAATGGCTTGCAGCACAGCTACAAAGCAAGGGGCAACTTGTTCTGGATGATGGCGCAGTAGATAGCCTGAAAAATTCTGGAAAAAGCTTGCTTGCAGTAGGGGTTAAATCAGCAACAGGACAATTCAAACGCGGTGACCTAGTGTCCTGCTTGACAGAAAATGAATTAGAAATAGCCCGTGGATTGATAAATTATGGCTCTGAAGATGTTAATAAAATTGCTGGCAAGGCAAGCACCGAATTTGAAAAACTATTAGGCTATGCCGATGATGCCGAGCTTATTCATCGAGATAATTTGGTTATCCTCTAACTTTTCCTTAAATTTATTCGTTGCTAAATTGCATGGAATTAAAGGCTTCAATAGTATTAGCTATTTCACGACCCTACGCACTGAATTAAATGAGTACAATGATTTTTATACAGAATAAAAACTTAATAAACAATATCTTAAC
>CAYNRB010000097.1:0-11013 GCA_964399475.1 uncultured Methylomarinum sp. | reverse complement strand
TCGAAGACGGACAAAAAGACCAGCAAGATTGGATGATTATTTTTTTTCATCTCCCAAAGACTAGGTATACAATTATTTGGAATACTATTACCTCGTCATAGGGATTGTGCAAGAAACAATTACAATACCTTGACTCATTAATGTTAGATATTTTTGCAGAAGTATAAGCTAAAGGAAAAGCTAAAATAAACCCTTTGAGAATTTCAAGATCCGCTTGATTTTATGTAGAAGAATACGAATGTATAAAACAGTTGCGGTTATCAAAAAAATACACGATACTTACAACACCTTACTTTTCATCGAAAACGATCCATACCCCTAATTTTTACAGGAATTCCATAAAAAATGAAACATAAGATCTTAGGACTATTCATCGCAGGAATTATATCCACACCCTTAACAGTCATAGCCGACAGTCAATATCCCGCAGCAAATTTCCAACCGAAAGTCATTTTTTCCGACGCATCTGCAATCTCTTCAGGTTCAACCGGACAATCTTCATCATTTGATCCAGACTACCCAGCTGCCAATTTTCAACCAAAAATACTTTTTATAGATGCATCAGCTGCAAATAGTGGTTTTCAGGGGGGAAAATCATCCTATGATCCTAAATACCCGGCTACCTATTTTACACCTAAAGTAATATATCCCTAGAAAATTGAATCCTACTTTCCAAGCATTTCCCTATTTTGTAGAGCGGACTTTAGATCCGCTAGACTAATCCCTTGAATTCAATTGCTCCCTGAAGTCCGCTCTACATATTGATAACCAATATCTCACTTTGCACAGACAATTTGATTTGGATAAAATCAACCCTGTCCGTACAAAGTCATTGTTGGTACCTTAGTTAAAAGTAGTTCCAGATGTAGCTGGTAATACAGGCATTTCTTGCTTAGGAAATTCACCCGTCAATGCATTTAAGAAAGCAACAATATCTGCAATTTCATCTTTAGACAAATCTTTTTCTAGTTGTAATTTAGCCATTAATTTAACAGCCCTTTCTAAAGTTTTTACTTTTCCATTATGAAAATAAGGCGCAGTTAATGCAATATTACGTAAAGTAGGTACTTTCCAGAAATGCTCATCTTCTTTTTTACCGGTCACTTCAGCTAAACCCTTGTCTCTTTTGAATTTATACTGGGCTTCAAAATATCCACTGCTGACAACAGGAAATTTCTGAAAAGTACCTGGACCATTAAATGCTGGGCCACTGTGACAACCGGTACAACCTAATTCTACTGCCTTATTCATACCTCTTACCTGCTGTGCAGTCATAGCAGATTTGCTACCTTTAATATATTTATCAAAAGGGCTGTTAGGTGTAATTAAAGTTCTTTCATAGGCTGCAATTGCTTTGGTAGCAGTATCTTTAGAGATAGAGTCTTTTCCAAAGGCTGCTTCAAAGGCTTCTTGATAGCCTTCAATAGATTTCAAACGTTTAACAACATCATTCCAATTTTTCATACCCATTTCTATAGGATTGGTCACAGGGCCTGCCGCTTGTTCTTCCAGACTTGCAGCACGACCATCCCAGAATTGTACTTTATTAAATGCAGCATTCCATACAGTAGGCGCACTTCGACCACCCACTTGCCCACGAACACCAACTGAACCACCTCGATTGTCTTCACCACCTAACATTGTATTGTGGCAAGAAGAACAAGATACGGTACCAGAAGAAGACAAACGAGGATCATGGAAAAGCATTTTTCCTAAAGCGACTTTTTGCTTAGTTGTAGGGTTATTTGCTGGGGCAGGTGCAGTTTTGGGCAATGCTTGAGCGATGACTACTGATGTAGAAAGGGTAAGTGCTATAGCAGTTACCAGCGATTTGATTTTAAACATACTTTTCTCCGAGTATTTTTTATTGTTAATGAATCACAGGTGAATGGTAAGGGATGAATATGACAGTATTACAAAGCATACTCAAATCTCTCGTCTGCGTATTTAAGGCGTGACAATTGCACTTCAACACAGCCAAGAAGCAAAATTTTCAGATAATCATGGAAATATAAAACAAATGAAATGCTGAATCCTTCTAGGCGCGAAGTATATACCAAACATTGAAAGCCAATTGCATTAATTTTTAAATCCTTTTTTATTCTGAAAATTATCTATTGTTTGCTGTAAAGTTATGCGCCTTTTCTCTAACTCCAAAAGTTCTATTTCAGTTTTTATATAGTTGCTCTCAACTTTTTTAACCTGATATCTTTCTTCTTGATCAGCAAGGCGCTGTTCATCATAAAGCCTTTTATGACCAGCATTAGCTTCAAATTCTAATTGCTTTTGTTGATATTTTTGCTCTAATTTCTGGGCATAAGTCTTGTTTCTTGCTTTGCGCCAACTTTCCTGTTGTTTATCATAAGTAGCAATTCTTGCTTCTATTTCTTTCTCTTGAATACTGGCCTGATGTTTTATTAATTCTGTCTTTTCTCGTTCTTCACTTTCTCTTACGATTGATTGATATTTTTCTTTATCACTTAGCTCAGAAATCAAAAGCATTTCTTTCAAGCCATTGTTATGTTTTAATTTATCAGCATGTATTCTTTTTTTTATTTTAAATTGTTCTAATTGCTGTTTTTCCTTTTCTTCTAGCAAACATTTATTGTTTTCAGCATAAAGCGCCTGTCTTTGCCTATCCAATTCGGCCAATTCATTCAAATGCTTAAATTGTTTACGTTTATGTTCTATTTTTTGTCTTTCTTCATTTTGTTGCTGACGAAACAACTCCTCTTTTTGCTGTTCACTAAATTCAAAACTTTTCTTTAATACAGATAAATAGACACCCTCTTTGGCAAACTGCAAATCAGGAAACTCTTCAAAACTGGGTTTTAATTGACAGACAACCTGAGATTGTATATTTTGCAAGATCAACATTTCTGATACAGCCAAACAAACCCTTTTTTCAACCGACTCCAAGCCTTCCTGTATCCACAACCCATCAGATAAATTTAATAATTCTCTATTAACTATTTCAATAACCTGACCATGATAGGTGTTTTTTATATGTTCATAAAGATCAGGCAATATGTCCATGTTTCGTTGAGCGTATTTTAAAGTAACCTGAAATCTCACATCCAGAGTTAGGCTTATGGTACAAAAATTATCGTATAGTTTTACTCGATCGGTACATTCCCATTGTTCAATTGGCAAAGGGTAAAGGGAATGATGAAAACGTTTGATAAACTTTTCTGGACGTAAAAATATTTTTTTAATCGGACCTAACTTGCTATAAACCAGTTGTCGGTCTGCATCAAAGCCTGGATCCCAATTATCTTGGAAGTCTTTATCTTCTAAAAGATTAGAATCAAAAAATTGGTCAATTTTTGTGACGGAATTATTCATAATTATCTGTATCCATCGATTTTAAAGAGGCGGTTCTTAATTGATGAACCTGATGACTCATTTTTTCTGCAATCAGTGGATATAAATTAGGTGCAAACTCAACGGTTCTATGGTCAATTTTCCTTAAAAAACCACGATTTAATAGCAACCCTACTGCAAACATCCTAGATAAGTCTGAATATCTTCTGGCTTTTTCGATTGCAGTTTTTTCAATAATCATTTGTAACTCATCATTTTCATTAATAGTGAATTCTGTAAATTGTCTTAAACAATCAAAAACCAAATCTTCTTCATCATTGGTTAATGGACCTGGTGCAGTAAATTCTAAGCGATAAGAGAGCAAAACAGTAAAAAAATCCACCATGACTGCACACATAAAAGCAAACAAAGAAAATCCATTCCACATCGCTACCGAAGGTTTAACATCAACAGTAAACTGTTTAAAAGTCATCAATAAAGGCGCATCTGGCAAACTTAAACCAATATAACCAGATAGTTTTCCTACTTGTAACTGGACGACCTGATAATTAGTCAGTAAATTGTAATATGAATCTTCAAGATTAGTTGCTACATCCAAATCACTTAAGCTTCCCTGGAGTTTTTGAATTTTTTTATCTAATTCAGAAAATTCAACTTCTAACTCGTCATATTTTACTTTTTTTGCCTGATAAATTTGTTTGTAATGCTTCCAGAAAGGACCTTCGCCCACCTGATTTCTATATCCACCAGAAATCAAAGGATGTGTGCCGAAATAAGCCTGAGATACTTCTTTTGAGGCATCTTTCAGATCAGCATTTTGTTGTTTTAATACTTCCCCTTTAACCATTAAAACACTATTCAAATAGGCTTTAATATTCTCTCTTATCTGGTTAAAACGATTAATATGAATAGTATCTTTTTGAGAAATTTCATAAAATTTAAAATACGAAAATGAGATAGAGGCGGCTAATGCGATCAACAGAGATAAAACCACAGAAAAATAACGTAAGCGGTTAGCCTTCCAATGAATTCCTGCTATTTCCAATGAACATATCACTACAATTGATTGAATTGCAATAGTTATGATCAATGCGATCCAGGGCGTAATAAAGTGGGATAATCCATAGAAGGTGGTAAAACCTGATGCAATACTTAACATTACAACAATGGGTATTGTCCATATTCTCAGTGCCCCGACGAATACAGTTTGAATACTGTTAATAAGATGACCTACTCCTTTAAATTTCTTTTTAGAATTTTCAGCTTTTGACATAGTTAAAATTTTTTATACTTAAAGGAAGTCATTTTGGAAAAGGAACAATATAAGGAATAGAAAATCAATAATTATTCCATTCCTTAGCGCATTATGCCATGAATATCATGTAGGAGATATATGTAGGTACGATTTAAGCTCTATGTTATTAGTATGCGTTTTGACCTACAAACTGCTTTTAACTGCTTTAAAAAACAATTAGATACCTGCTTTTAACAAAAATAATTTCGCTATAATTTAGTGGCCATAACCACTTCCCCCTAACCCCACATAAAAATATTCGGTAAATATTTTAAGATGAGGTATACAACCAGTGTGAAATAGCTTTAATCAATACATGCCTTCATAAAATTTTACAAATTTTTGATTTCCCTTACATTGCTAGCTAAAAAAACCCATTAGAAATAACTGATTTAGATATTTCCACATCCAAACCTATCAAAACTTGCAACAATAAAAATACTTATCTGAAAAATTCCTGTAATTTGGGTTGATTTATCTAGATAGATAATAAGTTTTATTTAAATACACAATCATTTAGCTGTTAATAAGGCACTATACAACGCATTATAAATCATTTTATAATGTAGTCATTTACTTACTTAATGATCTTAATCATTAAGTAATGGGAAATCAAAAAAGTCGATTAATTGTTTGCAAACTAAGACTTACAAAACCAACTGATAAAAAACCGCAACTGTGATCATACAATGTATAGAATTAAGATAACACTCTACCCGATATAATGTAAATGCCAGCCTCCCATAGCCAATTTAGAAGTAATAGTTTGATACCTTTATTTCGACAAATCGCCTTAGAAAAGCATCTTATTAATTCTAAGAAATATTCTGTACCGTGGAAACAAGCAGATGAATAAAATTCTGATTCAATTATTGCTGACCTTTTTGATTTGTTTTTTTACTGAAATTCAGGCTGAAAGCGATATTAATGCTAATCGACTGGATGAATCAACACTCTTCGAAGAAATTTCATTTGTATATTCTGCTTCTAAATACGAACAACATATCACAGAAGCACCTGCATCCGTCAGCATAGTTACCTCAGATCAAATAACCAAATATGGCTACCGTACACTAGGTGATGTTTTAGCCAGCATGAAAGGCGTTTATACAAGTTATGATCGACTCTATCAGCGTCTCGGTATTAGGGGCTTTAACCGTCCAGGTGATTACAACTACCGAATCTTGATCCTTGTAGATGGTCATCGCATTAACGATAACGTTGTCGATTATAATGCCATTGGAACCGAATTCATTGTTGATATTGATGATATTAAAAGAGTTGAATTAGTACGAGGCCCTGCATCTTCCTTATATGGAAGTAATGCTTTTTTGGGGGTAATAAACGTCATTACCAAACATGGAAGAGACATACAAGGAGTTGCAGTAACAGGAGAAGGAGGGACATATCATACCTATAAAGGAAAATTTGAATATGGAGATAAATACAAAAATGGTGTAGAAGTCTATTTATCAGGTACTTTTAACAGAAGTGATGGCAATTCAGACGTAGATATACCAGGGCTAGGGACTGCAAAAAACCGGGATGGAGAGCACACTGAACGAGGCTTTGCCAAACTTTCCTACCAGGACATCACTCTAAGTGGAAGCTTTGCACAACGCACTAAAGACCTATCCGTTCCCATTGCGACTATTCTCAATGACTCTCGGACAGTCTTTGTTGATGAAAGGGCCTATTTCGATTTATTATTTGAACACAATTACGCCGACATAGTCGATGTACAGGCACGCTTTTATTACGATTATTACCGTTTTGATGGGGATTATGCTTTTTCAACTGATAGACTTTATCAGGATGATTTTGTAGGCCAATGGTGGGGAACAGAAATAAAGCTGGCTAAGCAAATAGATTCTCACCGAATTACCTTAGGCGGAGAATACAGGAACAATTTTCAACAAGATATACGTAGCTTTGAATCTCCCCCCTTGTCGGAATTCATCAATAGCAGGGAGACTAGTTCCACCTATGGAATATATCTTCAAGACGAAGTCAAAATTCTTAACAATCTTACTTTAAACATAGGTTTTCGCTACGATAACTACAGTGCAGTGGGAGAAACTATCAATCCGCGCGCTGCCTTAATCTATCAGCCCTTTAAAGACACCACCATCAAACTAATCTACGGCCAAGCTTCACGCACACCTAGCAGTTTTGAAACCAACTATGCCTTAAGTAATACTTGGATAAAAAGTCAAAACCTAAAATCAGAAGAAATCACCACTTATGAAGTAGAAATTGCCCAAAAAATTAATCGTAATTTTAATACCAGTATCACTCCCTTTTTCTTTCAAGTAGAAGATATTATTGAATTAGCCGGAAATGGAACCGTTAACAATCCAAATTTTTATCGTAATGGTACTAACATAAACATTTACGGCCTTGAGTTTGAACTGACTGGTCAATGGGAAAATGGTTGGCAAAGCCGTTTTAGTTATGCCTATCAACAAGCAAAAGAAGAAAATAATTCACGTCTTCCTCAAAATTCTCCTGTACATTTGACTAAATTAAATATTATCGCGCCAATTTGGCGGGAAAAACTATTTGCTGGGTTGGAAGTTCAGTACACGAGCCAGAGAAATTCAGTTAGCGAAAATGTACCCGGTTTCTTGCTTGCCAATTTCACTGTATCAAGTAAAGACCTTTTGCCAAGAATGGAAATTTCGGGTAGCCTATACAATCTATTGGATCGCACTTATAGTGATCCTAGCAGCCCTGATTTGAGCGCCGAAAAGGTCAAACAAAACGGGCGTCAATTCCGCATAAAATTAAGCTACGAATTTTAAAACCAGGAATGCGTTTACTCTCACCTTTACTATTGCTCCTGATAATTACCCTGTTTGCGCCCGTTATCAGCGCCCAAAAAACAGTTAATATCACGGCGATACTCAGCCACGACCAACAACCTTATTACCAGGTTTTGTGGGGTATAAAGCAATTCTTCATAGAGCATAATCAAACCATAAATCTACAGATTATTACCAACATAAAAAACAATCGAAAAGACACTCGTGAGAAAATTCTAGCAAGCAAACCCTCAGCTTTACTTTCACTGGGACAACAAGCCACACTTTTTTCAATAGAACATTTCAAAAACTTACCTATTTGTGCAGGCATGTTGTTGAATGAAAAAATAATTGAAGATGCCAGCAATGCCACAGCCTTAACTCTAGAATTTTCATTAGAAATTCAGATTAAATGGTTGAAAAAAATGATTAATGATAGAGGAACCATTGCAATATTATTCAACCCCCAAAAAAATACCCAAGAACTAATACAATTTAAAAAAATAGCCAAACAATATTCCTTGCCTATCCATCTTCTAGCCATTGAAAATAACCGAAATATCCCCCAACTACTCAATCAGTTACCCCGTAACATTGCAGCTATTTGGAGTTTTACAAACAGTGCCATACTTAACTCTCAAACCGCAAAACCTGTTTTACTCTATTCATTTCGTCAGCGCATTCCTATCGTCGGTCTTTCTTCACAATGGGTAAAAGCCGGCGCATTGTATGCACTTGAAAGGGATTATGTTGATATAGGAAAACAATGTGGCGAAAAAATATTAAAACTATTACAAGGCGTTCCACCCAAGAGTTTATCTGTTAAACCTCCAAGAAAAGTTCGATATGTGATTAATCGAAAAACAGCTAAGCACATGAAAATCGACTTGTCAGCACAAATTATTAATAATGCCTATGAAATTTATTGATCGCCTGCAACAAATAAAACTGACCACTAAATTTAATAGTTTTACTATTATTTTGATATTGTTTAGCATCATTTCTGCTTCATCTATCAATACCTATTTACATTTACAAGATCAATATCGAAATCTAAACAAGCACGGAGAATTTATTGCTCAATTAATTTCAATGCATAGTGAATACGCGCTATACAGTAACAACTTAAATGAATTTCAAGCCCTTGCTAATAAAATGGCAACTATGGATCAGATTTCTTTTATTTCATTTTATGATAAAAATCAGAAATTATTATTTAGTGAACATTTCAAAAATAAAAATCATCTTCGTCCCCTACAAGTTTTAGAATTGAATCCACCTAAGCTAATAGAAATAATTGCCCAACCACAAAACTACCCTACCCTTAATTTCTATCAGGCTGTCTATGGTCAAACCCACACAGATGAATTGGCTTTGTTGGAAATTGAAGGGGATACACAGCCCCAAGAATTAATCGGCCATATATATTATGGTATGTCTCTTCACTCCTTTTATCTCACTTTGGTTCAATCAGCACAAAGTGCAGTGCTTTTATCCATTTGTATTTTAAGTATTGGGATAACTTTGACACTTATTTTAACGCGCAGGATAACACGCCCCATTGCACGCCTAGCTGAACATACTCACCAAATTGCTTTAGGTCAACTGGATGAGCATATACATATCACTAGTAGTAAGGAAATCAACGAGCTTACCTGTGCGTTTAATTATATGATTGATCAATTACGAATTTATCGTAACCAAATTGAACAACAAAATAAAAATCTGGAACAGCAAGTTGCGCAACGAACAGAAGAACTGCAAATATCCACTATTAAAGCCCAAAATTTAGCCAAACAGGCACAGACATCCAACCGAGCAAAATCACAATTTCTGGCTAATATGAGTCATGAAATCAGAACACCGATGAATTCTATTTTGGGGTTTACCGAATTAATGTCAAATAAATTCCCTACCCAGCAACAACAAAAATATTTAAATATCATTCACGAGTCAGGTCATCAACTCTTAGCTATCATCAATCAAACCCTTGATTTTTCTAAAATTGAAGCGGGGAAACATAGATTAAAAGACAAACCCTTTAACCTTCTAACGGTTACTGAACACATATTTAATTTATATGCATTACAAGCCAAATCACAAGATTTGGATTTTTATTACGAATTATCAGCTGAACAACCCTATGAACTGATGGGAGACTCATCTTGTTTGCAACAGATACTCACTAACCTGATTGGTAATGCTCTGAAATTTACAGAACACGGGCATATTAAAATGGCGATCAATTTAATTTCTGAAGGCTCTAATCATGCCAGATATTTCTTTGAAATTATTGATACAGGGATAGGCATTAGCACCCAGGATCAAGAACAAATTTTCTCCCATTTTTTTCAAGCCGACAGTACTTCAACCCGTACTTATGGTGGCACCGGTCTAGGTCTTTCTATAGCAAAAGAATTACTTTCTCTAATGGGAGCCACACTTGAAGTTATTAGCAAGCCCAATAAAGGCAGTCGATTTTTCTTTACCATCAATTTTTCTAAAAACCCTCAATACAGTACTGAAATCAAGCTTAATAAAAGTAAGCAGAAATTAATCAAAAATTATCTTCCTGTTGTAGAAAAGCAACCTTCTTGTATCTATCAATTTCCAGAAACCTCAATTCTGGTGGCGGAAGACAACCTAGTAAACCAGCTATTAGTAGAAGAAATGTTATTAGATATTGGCTGTACTGTCACCCTTTGCGAGAATGGGGATGAAGCCGTTAAAGCTTTTCAAAAAGACGCCTATGATTTAATTTTTATGGACTGCCAAATGCCCAATAAAGATGGCTACAAAGCAACCATGGAAATTCGGGAATATGAAAATACAATTAATGCTAAAAAAACCCCCATAGTGGCACTAACAGCCGATGCAATTATAGGAGTAAAAGAAACTTGTTTAAATTACGGTATGAATGACTATCTTAGTAAGCCTATTTCTACTCAAGAATT
This sequence comes from uncultured Methylomarinum sp., assembly GCA_964399475.1. GTDB lineage: Bacteria > Pseudomonadota > Gammaproteobacteria > Methylococcales > Methylomonadaceae > QPIN01. The sequence goes on along the minus strand of CAYNRB010000097.1, from coordinate 637 downwards.
GAACGAAACTATTTGTCATTGGTTACCGCATAAAAAACAAGATCGATCTGATAGCATTCTGGCAATAGCTGAAAAAAATCAGCAGAGCAGTATAGATATCATTGATGACAAAATGTTGGAAAAAATCACTCGCTTACAAAGACCTGGACAATCAAATATTTTAAAAAAAATTGTTTCTTTGTTCTTAATTTCAACCCCCGAACAATTAAATAGGCTAGTCTTAGCAAAAGATACCAATGATCGAAAATTAGTAAAAATACTGGCTCATAGCATTAAATCTAGCAGTGAAAATCTGGGAGCCAACAAATTATCATCGTTATGCAAATTACTTGAAAGCAAAGCCTTTGAAATTAATAACAATGAACTGGAACAACTTTTAATAAAAATTACAGTTGAATTTAATAATGCTCAATTTGAACTGGAAAAGAAAATATGACTGTATTTTCGTATTCGCTATAAGTTACAGGGTGAAGTTGATAGGTTTTTTGTAAGGTGGGCAGTCTTTTTTGCCCACCGTAACGCAATTCTCTGTATTGGTGGGCAAAAAGACTACCCACCTTACACTCCCTTAATTTTTATCATTTCCCTCTACTTTAGAGTGGATACCTATTTTCTTTGAGAATCCCAAGATAAGGGA
>CAYNRB010000096.1:2324-11323 GCA_964399475.1 uncultured Methylomarinum sp. | reverse complement strand
ACTTTCAGTCGTTTTAAAACAACCTATGGACTTTCAGTCCATAGTGGTTGAGTTATTGCGACTTGCCTTGATTGAGTTTGACTCAGTTCTCTAAGTCTGCAACCATTTGCCCTGATCTCGCAAATCTATCATCGCCTCAAATTCTAATGTGAGGTTGGTATTATTTTTCCTACTCAATATCAGAACTCCAAAAACACTGCTTATCCATCTGAATTTTATAGAGTAGTAATTACGGATTTATTGCAATTAGAATTGTTATTTTGAGTGTCTATCGTTAAGATAAAAAATGCGATATATGATAAAATTACCTATTGGTTTTATTAACATCAGTCATATATGATTAAACAAAGAACATTAAAGAATACTATTAGAGCCACTGGCATAGGTTTACATAGTGGCGATAAAGTCTATTTAACTCTACATCCGGCAAAAGAAAATACAGGTATTAGTTTTCGACGTGTGGATTTAGATGAACCCGTTTTAATAGAGGCAACACCTGAAAATGTAGGTGAAACTATGCTTTCTACCACGTTGGTAAAAGGCAGTGTTAAGGTTGCTACTATTGAACATTTGCTTTCTGCATTTGCGGGTCTTGGTGTTGATAATGCTATCGTTGATGTTAGTAGTGCTGAAGTACCTATCATGGATGGTAGTGCAGGTCCTTTTGTTTTTTTAATCCAGTCTGCTGGTGTGGTAGAGCAAGATGCGCCAAAGCAGTATATTCGAATAAAGAAATCAGTCAGAGTCAGTGATGGCGATAAATGGGCTTCATTTGAACCTTTTGATGGTTTTAGAGTAACTTTTAGCATTGATTTTGATCATCCTGCCTTTCCTGACCATTTGAAAACCTCAGTCATGGACTTTTCCTCGACAACTTTTGTTAAAGAAGTCAGTAGAGCTAGAACTTTTGGTTTTATGAAAGATATTGAGTTTTTACGTGAAAATAATCTGGCTTTAGGGGGTAGTTTGGATAATGCCATCGTAGTAGATGATGATAAAGTCTTGAATGAAGATGGTCTTCGATATGCCGATGAATTTGTTAAACATAAAATATTGGATGCTATAGGCGACCTTTATTTGTTAGGTCATAGTTTGATTGGTGAGTTCAAAGGCTTTAAATCGGGACATGCACTCAACAATAAGCTGTTACTTTCCTTGCTGGATACGCCAGATGCTTGGGAAAAAGTATCATTTGAAAATGATTCAGATACACCTATTAATTTTATGTCAACGGATTCAGGTCACATGGATTAGGCTATCCAGTATATAGGCCGATTCATAATAAAATGCCATCATTAAATAGACTCCCGCATTTTTTTGCGTAGCTGTAGATTCAGTTGTACCCTGTAACTTTTGTATTTTGCTACACAATAACCAGTGTATATGGAAGGTGTGGGGGCAAGGGTTTTAAATGTAATTTAAAAATTTGGTGGGATATGCAAGATATTTCGTGAGTAGTGCAATAGCTGTATTCAGTTTTGTATGGCTGAGTATTAACAGACTTGCCGATGAATTAAAAGATCCTTGTATCGACTATAAATGATAGGGAAGTTGAAAAATTAAGAGACCCTAGGGTGGGTAGTCATTTGTGCCCACCAAATTGAGTACGCTATGGTGGGTAAAAATGACTGCCTACCCTACAAAACCACCTAACATAATAGTAGGGGGGGGGTACAGATCCTTCTATATTCTCTTCATCACTCGACGATTTGTGTAAAGTTTCAACAGCATTACAAAATGCCTGCTCTTTTAACCCTGCTTAGGTAACTCGCAGGCAATATTGGTAGTTTATTTATTGCGAGTTGCCTAGTTTAAAAGAGAAGCGTCGATAATGATGAACTTAGGTTTGATGGGTCGGAGTTCAGTGTAGAGCGGACTTCATCCCCTAAAAATTAAAATTTGAGTAAATAGCGGATAATGTCCGCTCAACAAATATTCATCAAAGTAAAATTGATGGCGTACTGGTTTTTCTATATCTATTCACAAAACATGCTATTTTCAGCCCTTTAATTCCGCAAACGACTGATCTTAAAAGTTATCTCTTGACCATAAGTCTCCGTTTATCCGAGAAAAAATCCATACATTTTTGGATCATTGAAAGCTTCCGTTTTTTTAAATTTATCAGAAATCCATAGTCGAAATAAGTCCCATGTTTTTAAAAATAAAAAATGACATTCTCAATATTTTACTGCTGTTTGTATGCTTTTTTATCGCTATGCATTTTAAACAAAATACTATTGAACTGTCTCTGGAAGTTTCTATGCCAGAACAACAAAGGATGCATCAAGGTGGCCAGCTTTATTATGCTACCGGAGATGGCTTTTCGGGCAAGCAAAATTTTGCATACCGTTTTAAGGATTATCCGGCTTCAACTTTTACTCTCAAAGCACCGATTCCCTACACTCAGACATTAGATGAAATTCGATTCGATCCGTTAAACAGCACAGGCCAACTTACCTTAAAAAAAATACATGTAAAGGTTGGTTTTTTTAAACAGCAAATTTCAATCGATGAGCTTTATCAAACAGGCAATATTTTTGCCATGCATTCTATCTCTGATTTAAAACTGTCCAATCATGAGCTGACTATCTATGTTGAAGGAAACGATCCTTATCTTTTAATTATCAAAGATATTCAACGTTATATAGATATTAAACAAATCTGGCTATTTAATGCAGCCATCAGTATAGGTCTGGCCTTACTAGGCGCGTTACTGATTCATATTTATTTGTTTATGGTTCAAAGATTCTCATTTTTAACTGGATTACCCGAAAAATTATTACTATTCGATATTAAACACCCACAGAGGCTGCTGTTTTTTTCACTGATTTTATTGGCCTTAAGTATTCTGGTGGTAAAAACCTTTACTTCTCTGACAGCTTCATTTCATTTTGATCGTAATCTATCCGTAACAGATTATTTTTTCACCTATGTTACTGACTTGAGTTTAGCCACTGTATTAGGGATTGCTGCGCTTGGTATTACTCTTTTATCCCATTTACTGGATTCAGAACAATTTCATCGCTGGATCAGTTTTCTGCTAACATTTTCACTCAAACAGCTTAAAAATATACTGAATATCAGTTTAATACTGGTTTCAATAGCAATCGCTATTTTAGCAATTTATTATTTCGTGAGTGCTTATATCTTTTATGAATGGGGCGGCTTTGTGGAAAACCGTCATTTAAAAATGATGGGGCATGCCGAAGTTGATAGCGAAATTGTTGATTTGGTTTTAAGTTGGAGAACCTTGTTTTTTACGCTAGGTTTTTTTGCACTGACTTATTTCAGTACTAAAATCCTTCGAATCATAAATATTAATTCACCATTAAAAACGATTCGCCTATTAATTATCATCTTACTACCACTCGGTTTATTAGCCTGGTATCCGATGAATTCGCATAAGTTCAAGCCTTCAGTACAATCACCCGTTTTAATGTTACAAAAGCAGGAAAACAGTAATGAAATCCCCTATAAAATTCTGAAATCCATCAATCCTGATAATTTTAAAGCGCCTGCCTCAATTGCTATTCCAGCAGAATACCTGCAATACCGTTCTATTGCTAAAGGAATGAACCTGATAATTGTAATGATGGAATCAGTCCGAAAGAAGAATTTAGAATTGTATGGATATCAAAGAAAAACTATGCCGGTTGTGAATCAATTAGCAAAAAACAGCATGGTTTTTCATAATGCTTTTGTAAATCAGCCTCGTAGTAGCAAAACCATGGAATCCTTAAGTTTAGGCATTTATCCTGACCCTCGCCTAGAAGCTATTTCCTGGAAACATAAACGTTTAAAAGTAACAGACAGTTTTTTTAAACGTTTTGTAGATCAGGGCTACCTGTTTTACTATGGCACCATGCAGAAAAAGAAAACCACCGAGGGCTTTTATCAGTTTCTGGATAAAGTCAGCGGTAATCATCTTGATTATATTACCGATCTTACAGATATTTATAAGACCCGACCTAAAGAGGGACGTTATCCTAAAGAAAGGATTTTAAATGAAAATCTATTGCAATGGACTGAAAAACAGCAAGATCCTTTTGTTGCTTTTATGTGGACACAATGTGCCCATATGCCCTACAACTCTCCAATAACTCCATTTGGTACCAAAACCAAAGTGGATAAATATGATAATTGTTTAGCCAATTTGGATGATGGCATTGGTGTACTGGTAGAAGGGTTAAAAAAACAAAATAAATTAGATAATACCTTGATCATGATTGCCGGCGACCATGGTGAAGCCTTAGGTGAGCATTTAGATTGGGGGCATGGGAATTATCTTTATGATCATTCTTTGCGTTATCCCGTGGTCTTTTATAATCCGGTTATTTTTAAACAACAGATTGATTTGTATCAACGTTTTCAGTTTAAAGACCTTTCTGCCACCTTGCTCTACTTATTGGGTTTACCCGAACCTGATAGCCTAGGGCAATCCGTTAATATTTTTCGTAAAACAGCAACCGATAAAATTTACTTGAGTAATGTCTATCTGGATTACAAACTTGGACTGATTTATGATCATTATAAGTTTGTATATCGTCCAAAATATAACATTACTTACTTATATGATCTTGAAAATGATCCCAATGAAAATACCAATATTATAAGTACTATAACTGAGGCTGAAAACGAAGCCTTAAAACGGGAAGTTCTTGAATGGTATAAATTTCAGGTTAATTATGTTTATGCGAATATTTTAGAGTTTTGATACAAATCTTAGTTTCCAGATTAAAATGTGGCAGACGAGACGACAGGAGTAGGGTGGTTTTAGTTATTTCCAAAAATAATTTTTGATTTATAGTTCCCCAAAGGGTCTAAATTTAAATATTATAACGATAGGGTATAGACACAGAGGATATAACAATGGCTACTATTAAGTACCCAAGTATAATTAATTTAACATTTTACTGGTCTTTTTTTCCATCTTCAGCGTTGCATAAATAGTTACGTAGCTCGCTATGCGCCTATTTATACAACACTGAATATGAAAAAAAATCCTGCGTAAAATTAGTTAAATTAATTATACTTGGGTACATACAGATCCCGTGATTGGCAGATGGTTTAAAGATGTAGAAAATGAGCTAACTTTTAAAGTAGTTGCAATTGATGAAGCTGACGATTCTATTGATGTGCAATACCTTAATGGAGACATTGATGAATTTGGCAAGTACACTTGGTATAATCCACTTTTGATTACGTCGAAGCCCCTGAGGATTGGAGCGCTCCCTATGATGTGGAATCTGATGATCTGGGTTATTCTGACCCTGATACCCATACGAAACCGGATCAGGAGGATATGAATATTTCGGATTTACTTGATAAGTAGGATAACTGCATGAAAATGAGCCCCCAACAATTCCTTGACTGGGAGTCCAAAAGTATTACCCTTTTGGCCATGTCGGGTGCAGGTAAAACCACTCTCGCTAATAAACTGCCTAAAGATAGATGGTTTCATTACTCTGTTGATTATCGGATTGGTACAAAATATCTAGGTGAACCCATACTGGATAATATCAAACGTCAAGCGATGGACGTGCCTTTTCTGAAGAAATTGTTGTTATCTGATTCGATTTATATTCATAATAATATTACCGTTGACAATTTAGCACCCGTTTCCAGTTTTCTTGGGAAACTTGGGAATTCAGCGCAGGATGGATTGTCATTAAAAGAATTCAAACGTAGGCAGGTATTGCATTATCATGCAGAAATCGCTGCTTTAAAAGATGTCCCTGTGTTTATTCGTAAAGCTGAAGATATTTATGGCTATAAACATTTTTTGAATGATGCAGGAGGCAGTGTTTGTGAGCTAGACAGACCCGATGTATTAGAAACCATCGCTGAAAATACTCTCATTCTTTATATTAAAATTCCTCAATCATTAGAACAAACTATTATCTCTCGCGCAAAAAAAGAGCCAAAGCCACTGTATTATAGAGAAATATTTCTGGATAAAAAATTAGCAGAGTTCATGTTAGAGCATAATTACAATGATCCTGATCTAATTCCACCCGATGAATTTGTTGCCTGGGTCTTTCCTGAATTATACAGGTCTCGTTTGCCACGTTATCAAGCCATAGCAGATCAATATGGTTATACGGTAGATGCTGATGAGATTGCAGAAGTTACTAATGAAGATGATTTTATTCAGTTGGTTGCAAATGTCATCGCCAGAAAAAAATCACTAGAATCATGCCTTTAGTCGCTCACACTAGCCTACCTACTTTTCAACGTCTAAGTAATGAAGGCGAAGATATACTTGCCCCTGATCGTGCAAGCAAGCAGATTATTCGGGAATTGCATATCGGATTGCTTAATATAATGCCTGATGCTGCTCTTGAAGCAACTGAAAGACAGTTTCTTCGACTTGTAGGCGCATGTAATCAAATTGCTCAATTTCATATCCATCTTTTTACCATTGAAGGGCTGGAGAGAGGTTCCGGAGCACAGGCACATATAGATCAATATTATGAATCCTTTGCTAAAATCAAAGAGGATGGTTTGGATGCCTTAATTATTAGTGGCGCTAATGTTACTCATGCACATTTATCAGACGAAGAATTTTGGCAACCTCTGACTGAAGTATTTGACTGGGCAAGAGAAAATGTAACGTCCATTTTATGTTCATGTCTGGCAACCCATGCCTTGATTGAATACAACTATGGTATTAAACGCTCACCTCAGCCAGCAAAACGTTGGGGCGTGTTTTCACATAAAGTACTGGAACGCACCCATCCTCTGGTTACTGAAATAAATACCCGTTTTGATGTGCCACACTCTCGATTTAATGAAATTTATCAACAGGATCTAGAAAAAAAAGGTCTTAAAGTTTTGGCTGTCAGTGAGCTGGCAGGTGTTCATCTGGCTGTGAGTTCTGATGGTATACGGATTGTTTTTTTTCAAGGGCATCCCGAATATGATGACATCAGTTTACTAAAAGAATATAAGCGTGAAGTCATCCGGTTTTTTAATAATGAAAGAGATGAATATCCAGCTTATCCCGAACAATACTTTAATAGCCAAGCACAACAGATTTTGTCCGAATACAAGCAACAGGTGATTGCAGCAAAAGACAATAGGCAAGAACTTTGTGAATTTCCCGAACAATCTGTAATAAAATATATAGATAATACTTGGAGAGATACCGCCAAGGCAGTCTTTAACAATTGGTTGGGAAAAGTTTATCAAATCACCAATCAAGACAGGCGATTACCTTTTATGAAAGGTATAGATCCAGAAAATCCTCTCGGTTTGGATAATTGAGATTTGCCGAGAAAGTTTTAGTAAGAAAGTAACTTATTAATTAAATAATTATTATGCATGAAAAATTTCTTCAAAAAGCAATAGATATCGCCAGTGAGAATGTAAATAATAATGGCGGTCCTTATGGTGCAATTATTGTAAAACATGCAGAAATAATAGCAGTCAGTGGAAATAGGGTTGCTGCGGATATTGATCCTACTGCCCATGCAGAAGTCATGGCAATTCGTCTTGCTTGCCTTACTTTAAATGAATACAGCTTATCGCAATGCATACTCTATACTAGCTGCGAACCCTGTCCCATGTGCTTAGGTGCAATTTATTGGGCACGGCTAGAAAAAGTATATTATGCTTGCCAGCGACTGGATGCGGCTAAAGCCGGGTTTGATGACAGTTTTATCTATGATGAAATTTCAGTTCAACCCGAAAAACGTCAAATTCCCATGTTGCACCTGGAGTTAGCCGATTCTCAAAACCCTTTTATTGCCTGGAAAATACAAGAAAATAAACAACTTTATTAATTTTTTATACTTATTAAATAACAATGTCTAAATTACTCTTTTCACTTCGTGGTGTACCTGAAGATGAAGCTTTTGAGATAAAAGAATTATTAACAGAAAAAAATATTGATTATTACGAAACATCTGCAGGAAACTGGGGCATTTCGATGCCTGCATTGTGGTTATCAAATAATGAGCAATTCGACGAAGCCGAAAAACTACTTAACTCTTATCACCAAACCCGAGAAATCACACAAAGAGAAATCTATAATCAATTAAAAAAAGAAGGAAAAAACAAACGGTTAGGTGATGTTGTCAGAAAACAACCGCTGCTATTAATTTCATATATTGGAGTGGCGATATTAATTTTGTACGTTTCAATCAGAATGCTTTTTGAGTTTGGTTTGTGAATATAGGCTTAATAAGTATTTGTATGTATGAACTTTATTGTCAATTGTGGAGTTGCTGATCTCGGTTAAAGATAAGGTGGAACAAAGGCTTTAAAAAATTATTAAGTCAGGAACAACTTAAATTAGTGCTATTTTAATCTCCTGTTGTCAGTTCTCTTATTAATGGCTAACAAGAAAAACTATAACCGCATAGCAGAATGACCGAATCTTCCTAAAATTTCAATGTGATTTTTAATCTGCAATAAATATTTTTCTTGCTAGATAGATCATAGTTTTTTCTGTATAGTTAGCTATTAAGTACATAAGAAAACACTAATCATTAGGTCGGATTTTATTTATTGCTCTTTGTATTAAAAGTTTACTAAAAAATAATTATTTAACAAAGGATCTATCATGAAAACAATCAAGCAAACACCCTTAGCAGTTGCAATGAGTACTGCTGTAGTTTCTGTTTTAACTGCAACTGTAGCACAGGCAGATATCAATCCATTTGCTATGACAGAATTATCTGATGGCTATATGCAAGTCGTAACATCTGATAGTCCAGCAAGATATACAGTTAAGCCTTGGAAAGGTGAAAAAACGAAAGAAGCATCTTGTGGTGAAGGTAAGTGTGGCGACATGATGGATGGCGACAAAATGAAAAAAGGCATGGAAAACGCATGCGGAGCCATGATGAAAGGGAAAGAAGGCGCTTGTGGTGAAATGAATAAAAAAGCAACGGAAGCTAAATGCGGAGAAGGCATATGTGCCAGCATGATGGACGGTGGGAAAATGAAAAAAGGCATGGAAAACGCATGCGGAGCCATGATGAAAGGAAAAGAAG
>CAYNRB010000096.1:0-2224 GCA_964399475.1 uncultured Methylomarinum sp. | reverse complement strand
AAAATGAAAAAAGGCATGGAAAACGCATGCGGAGCCATGATGAAAGGAAAAGAAGGCGCTTGCGGTGAAATAAAGTAAGAAAGTGCAGGAATAACTTTGACAATAGGCTTGCACTAAAACATAAGAATAGTTTCTTTTTGAAAGTCTTTTCCGTTGTGGTAGCAGTTTTGTACATTGCTGTATATTATCGCAACCGTGGTCTCGCGCAGGATATGATAAGAAGTGTGAACTAGGAAAGTCGTAGCCTTATCGCTGTAATATCATCTGCGAGAGTAAAAAGGGTAATGAGCTTAAGTTCATTACCCTTTTTTTAATCTTGAACTTAGAAAAATCAGTTAAAGATGGCATTTAAGAGGTTTATTATTAGAAATTGTGAAACCTTCAGCTGGTACAGTTTTACTTGATAGCAAGAAACCCTTCAAAACATAAATATTTCTGTACTGTATTGATATCCACAAATCCTGCTCGTTTTAGCATATCAATGTTACCCTGAGAGGAGAAAGGCTCCAGTACCCCTTTTAGGCTTCTACTTTTGGAAACTATATCTTCAGATGAATATCCCTGACGGATTTTGTAGTCCATATAGAGAGCTGTTAGTATGTCTTGAAAACGTGCATCGGCTCCTCGAACCTTTTCAAACAGCAAAAAGGCGCCGCCCCAATTCAAATTTTGATATATTTTATTAATTAAAGTTTGTCTAACGGAAGGGTTGATAAATTGAATGGTATAGTAGCAAACGACTAAATCTGTAGGTTCCAACTCTAAAGCCAGAATATCGTCCGCAGAAAAAGTAGCATTCAGATCTAAACATGATTGCCGTTTCTCTTCAGCAACTGTAATCATATCGCTTTCTAAGTCAACACCCAAAAACCTTGCGTTCGGTTTCAGTTTATTATGCCTAGCAAGTTTTAAAGTCAAGGTTCCTGTAGAACAACCTAATTCATAAATGACGGAATCATCTTTGACGAAGAAGTCGCTCATGTCGCAAATAAGATTATGACCTTCTTTATACAAAGGAACTGATTTAGTTACATGTTCGTCAAAACCCTTAGTAGTCTCGCCACTAAATTTCCAGTTACCACGTCCTGCATCAATACCATCTCCCACACCACTCATTGCTTTTACTTCACCTTTGAATTCTTCCGTTTTTCATTATTGAATTAGTTTATTAATCGAATAGATTCAGCACCACGCACCCAATAAACTACCAGTATTTGGGTGGTTTATTGGGTGCGTGGTGCCTTCTACATGATCTGTTAATATATAATAACAGTTAATTATTTTGTTGGGCAGACTTCAATCCGTTAATGAGATAGGATTAAGGTGGTTTCCAACAATAAATAGACCAAACTTTCTTGTCTTTTTGTTCCTGATCAAACAATCTCAATCGTTACGTAGAATAACTATGCGCCTCTTGAGATTGTTTAATCAGAAACAAAAATCTTACGCAATTCTGGCATATTTATTGTTGGAAACCACCTAACTTGGGAAATGCAACGCGCATGGAATAGAATTGACGCATCGCTAACCTAACCACACAACTATTACTATTAAGAAAAAGCGGATAAAAAAGTTAGAAAAGTGTTGGGAATTATCAATGTACAGATAATCAATTTGATTCTGTATGATTTAATAGCGGACTGAAGTCCACTCTGCATATATTAATAATCATCAGCTTATTTTCAGGGTTTGCTATTTTGCGTTATTGAACTTCACCTCAAAAACTTAAAGCTAGTTAAATGCTATTGAGAAAGCTCTTAAACTACCGCTTGTTTGTCTAGTACCCTTACTTTTCCGTCAATTACTTAACTGGATAGACTTTTAAATGTTTCAATGACTGGCATCGGTTTTTGGATTAATGCTGAGATTAGAAAAGGACATTTTACCTGTCCATCTTCCATTACTCCATAAGCTAGGTCTGCCGCTTCATGCGTACAATAGCGACTAAATGCTTTTAACTTCGCCTTCTTTGGATAAAAGCTACACAGATGAATTTTGACCCGGGAACTATTGAGTCTTCGCTTATATCGGCAAGTGGAATGCTTGTATCAGAAGTAGTATTTTTCTTACTTGAGGTCTGGGCCTTATTAGGTTTCTTTTCTTCTTCAAAACCTAATAGAGCTTTTAGCTTACGATTAACTTGAAATATTTTATATCTAAAAAAGCTCCAGGCCATATTTTGTGGTACTTCACCAAAATTATCGGTAATAGCACCTGCTAGAGG
>CAYNRB010000095.1:0-11388 GCA_964399475.1 uncultured Methylomarinum sp. | reverse complement strand
AAATTAGTGGTGATTTCATCTTGACACCATAAGCGGGTGGTATAATGAATTAAAAAACACCAGATATTTAACTTATTGATAAAATCAAGATTAATTAAGTTTTCTTTATACTGTTGTGACACCATAAAAAATTGGTACCACTTGATTTTCTTGGGATCAAGATGTGTGAGTATAGTTTTGTTGTACTTTTTTTTTATTAGCTTGGGGAAAACTCATGGTAGGTTGCCTAGGAGCTTGTCCGAGAACCAACATATAACTGAGTTGACACGCAACATATAGTGTTTTAATTTAATTAAAACACTATATGTTGCGTTGATTTTTTTAAGGTTGCTGTTCTCGGACAGCCTCCTAGTATTACACTTGTTTTAGTAGCAAAATCCTGCATGGGAGTGTTATAGAGCTTATTAAACCTTAGACTTAACTGGCAGGGTAAAATGAAAGGTAGATCCAGTTTCAATTTTTGACTCTACCCATATTTTTCCGCCATGCCCCTCAATAATTCGTTTACAGACAGCAAGACCAATGCCTGTGCCTGAATATTTATCTTTGCCATGCAGACGCTGAAAAATCACGAAGATACAGTCAAAATATTTAGGTTCCATGCCAATGCCATTGTCTTGAATGGAAAACTCCCAGAATTTTTTGACTTTTCTGAAACTGATTTGAACAATACAGGTGCGTTCTTCGTTATGATATTTAATCGCATTTGAGATAAGATATTGAAATACTTGTTGCATTTGTGATTTATCTGCCATGACTTCCGGTAAGTTATCTGCACAGATTATCTGCACATTATTTTCCTCAATTAGAATTTTTAAACTGTTATTAACGCTCTTCAATGTCTGATCCAGATCCACGCTGGATAGGCTTTGTTTTTGCTTGCCTACTCGGGAAAAGGCTAACAGATCCTGGATCAAGGTCTGCATTCTGTTTGCACTATCCACTGCAAAGGATATAAATTCATGAGCATCATCATCCAGTTCAGCGCCTTGCTATCGACAAAAAATAACTCGCTAACAATTCCGCAACCGTGACCGCGCGAAGTATATCTTGGATTGAGATTATCCAAAGTTGGGGTTTGTTAAAATGATTGAGCCTGTTCATTTCTACAGCATTAAATCTAATCAGTATGTTGAGTTATTCATACCAGTTTTCTATTTTTAAACCTGAAACTCTAGAGAATTCTTTAGTATTGTTTGTGACCAATATTCCCTGATGAGCTAAAGCAGTTCCTGCTATCAATAAATCATATGGGCCAATCGGCGTGCCTTTTTTTTCTAGCTGAGCCCGAATTATAGCTGAAAAACGAGCTTCTTGAGATCCAAAAGGTAACAGGTTAACCAGAGAACATATTTCTTTAAGTTGAGCCAGCCTTTTGTCGGGAGAATTAGATTTAGCTATTCCATATTCGATCTCAAATAAAACAATAGATGGAATGGCTATCTTTTTTGGAGAGGTTGCTAAAAGGTTATAAGGGACATTACCCATACCTTTAAAAAAGTAAATTAATATATTGGTATCTAGAATGTATATTAAAATGGCTCGCGTGGGATATCTTTGCCTGTGCTGGATTTGATTTCATTTAAATCGGGAAACTCATTCCAGGAACCATCAGAGTCAATAACAGACTGTGACCATTCATTTGCTACCTTGTCTTGTATCAATTTTGCTATCCACTTGCTTTTTGATAAATGAGCGGATTGTGCCGCCGAAACCATTTTTTCAATATCTTTTTTTAGATAAATTGTAACTTTTCCCATAAAACCAACCGTAATTAAAAGTGTATATATAATTGTATGTGCTTTGTCAAAATTGTCAATTATTTAAAGAGTGGGGATTATGTTTAAGTGTAGTGTCTCTATCTTTTTTCTTATCAAGAAATAATATCGAATTTAATAATTGAGGATATTGCTGTTTAGGTAAGATAGTGATTTCAGTATTTATTAGCTCTGTATTTTGAGTGTTAAAAGATGTTTTAGCATTCAAGAAACTTAACTATCTATTGATCTCCATTAATTTAATTTTGAATGCAGGCTGTTTTTGTGGGTTTCTGAATTATTCAGTCTATACTTAAAATTTTATGTTCTGATCCCAATGTATTATGCAGAATCATTCACTTGTTATCTTAGGTTTCTATGATCAGTATCCATTTTTGAGGCCAGGAATACTGTTGATTTATTGTTTGTTTTCATTTTCCATAAGTTTTGCTGATCAAGTGCCTGATATAGAAACTTTAAAAAAGCGGAGTTTACTGGATGATTATTACAGCTCGGTGGTTTTTGGTTATAACATTATCAATCAGACTCAAAAATATGCCAGTCGATATACTGGAAATAAACTGAATTGTACCAACTGTCATAGAAAAGCGGGGACTGTGGCTGATCAATTTCCTTTATATATAGCGGGAATATACCCGCATTGGCGAGCTAAAACTGGGCGGCTTACTGATCTGGGTTTGATGATACGAGAATGTTTTGTGAATTCATTAAACGGGGTTATGCCGCCTGCAAATGCAGTGGAAGTCAGGGCAATTAAAACTTATATCAGTTATCTGTCAAATAATCAGATGATTGGACAAACACCTGAGGGACGGGGTGTTTCAGTTTTAGCAAAATCCGGTCAAGATCCCAATCCAATTGATGGGCGTATTGTTTATCAGCAACAGTGTACTGGCTGTCATGGCGTTGAAGGTGAAGGTTTATCAGGAAATCCGCCTGTTTGGGGAATGAATTCTTACACTGAAGGTTCTGGTTTGAATGATATTCAGCTGGCAGCTGCTTTTATCAAAACAAAAATGTCTACTATTAATCAAGCTATTTCGGCACAGAATGCCTGGAATGTAGCCGCATTTTTGCACAAGCAATCTCGTCCAGTTGTTGCGGGTCAAGGTAAGATGAGTAGATTACTACAGAGTTTTGCCATCGCTATAGGTTTGCTTAAAAAAGAATAATCAATCATGAAAACATTGCTCTCAGAAATGCTGCCCTTTAAAGCATGTAGAATGGACCAAAACAAGATTAAGGATGAATGCTATAGCGCATTTGTCGGAGCAATTCTGGTTATTCCTCAAGCCATTACCTTTGCCTATGTAGCCGGTGTACCTGTCGAATTTGGTTTATACAGTGCAATATTTGTGACTTTTATTGCTGCCATGTTTGGTTGTTCACCCATGGTTGGAGGGCCTAATACCACTTCAGCTATTCTGATTAGTTCAGCTATTTTACCCTTGGCGGGTAGAGGCAGTTCTTTGTATATTGAATATGTGTTGCTACTGACACTGATGGTTGGTGTCATTCAGTTTATTGTTTGGTTGTTAAGAGGCGGTCAATATTTTCAATATTTTTCACCTGTTGTCTTTATGGCTATCACAACGGGGGTCGGTTCATTAATTATGCTTTCTGCTCTCGATGGTATAACAGGTATTAATACTGCATCCGTTGATTTTTTTTATCAGCGACTTTACTTGCTTTTTTGGGGCTGGGATGATCTGACTAACCGATATACTTTAATCATCGGTGGAACAACCTTGATTGTAGGTTGGATAAGCAAACGTTCCTTCCCTCGTGCTTTTCTTATTATCGCTTTATCAGTGGGTTATCTAGTCAGTTACTTTCTGCATTTAATAATATCTCCCCTTGAAACACAAATTGAGTTTATAGGTGATTTACCTTTTACTTTGTTGCCATTTAGTCTGCCAACTATCAATAAGAGCATGATGTTGAATCTTTTTGATTCTGCATTGATTATTGCCTTAATTGGCCTCGCTCAGAGTATGGTGATTATTAAAGATATTAAAATCCAGAAAAGACAAGTAATTAATAATGAAAAAGAAGTATTTGCCCAAGCGGTTAGCAATATAATAGGGTCATTTTTTTCTTCATTTGCTGGAGCGGGAAGTTTTAATCGTACTAGTATTGCTTTAGGTGTAGGAGCAACAACGCCAATAGCAGCAATGCTGTCATCCATATTGGTTGTGCTGATTATATTGTTACTTCAACCTTTATTATTAGTCATGCCTATGCCAACTTTTTCTGCCATCCTTTTTTTAGTGGGTGTGGGAATGATTAAAGTAAAAAAAATAAGCGGTTGTTTAAGATCTAGGCAAAACAAGGTTCTATTTTGGTTAACTTATTTGACTGTGATGTTTATTGGCCTTAAAGCAGGCATTGGGATAGCCATTTTGCTTTCTGTGTTAAATTTTCTTTTGCATGCCAATAGGCTTGAAATTACTGATACTCATCCGGCTGATTATCAAGTGATTACCATACATGGGAATTTTTTCTATGCATCCATTGATCAATTACTTCCTCACTTTGAAAAACGCGATAGCCATTTAATTCTTAATCTTGATTTTGTTGCTTATTTCGATGATTCAGCAGCTGAATATATTCAGCAGGAATATGCAATTCGTTCCTCCATGGGATATCATCTTCTAATCGTTGCACCTTTTGCACGCCATAAAGATTTATTGCAACGCAGTGGAGGAACTAAATTAGCTGAAATATTTGATAATTTTGCCAAAGCACGAACAGCACTGGAAGTTATTAATGTGAGTCGTTATTTGAATTCTCAAAGAAAAAAACTTTAGATTATAGAATTCCAAAAAAAGATAATCTTTCAAAATCATCATGGACACAGGCCATAACGTAAAATGAAACAGCCTACAATAAATCGTTGATTCAATTCTAATGTATATTCATTGGTTTCTTTGCTTTGGAGCGTGATCACCTGATTTTCATCTTCAGTTAGAACATAGACTGGAGCAGAGCCATGTGCTGTAATTTGACAATTTCCTTCTTCTGATGCTGTCGCTATAACATTCAATCGTGATAAGACTAGTGAACTCAAAGTGTGTCCAAGATGGGGGCTGTGATCATTCCATACCATACTTTTCTGGTCGCTGAGAAAAGCAAGATCAATATCTAAATGTTGTGTATTTTGTGGTGTTTTACGACCAATGCGGTAATCTCTGTCGGGTTCTAATTTAAATATGACTGGGGAAGGGAAGCTTAAAACCCCGTGAAATCTTTCGGGTAGAAAATTAGCAAGGCTGATTTCAATGGAATGTTCGCCCATTTGAATTGCTGTAGGTAATTCTAAGGCTTGATAGGGATCAGATTCGGTTGCTCTCAAAAACAAGCGTTTTTTATTACTATGGGCAATGAAATTGGGCAATGATTGGCGTTGGCTATCAGTAATCTGGTTATGGGTTAGTAATTCACCGTTTTGGTCTAACCAGATCCGCCAGCTTTTTAGCGTAGGAACCATTCCGGCAGCACTGTCAATTCGAGGAAAGGCTATAGCTTCTAATATCAGAGCGGGTTGCAAGAGCGGAGAATCGCTCAGAAACAGGGTCGAATCTACAGTCAGGGGGGGCTGGATTAAAATTGTGCTGTCGCTGTTCTGAGTCGGAGGAGGGGTTGAAAAGGTTGTTGAGTCGAAATTATCCGCTTGCTCTTGTGCTTCAGGTTTTATAATAGCGCTACAATTTAATGTGATCCACAGTTTTGGCTGCATGCCTTGTTTACTATCAGTGGATTGTACTTCGAAGACAATCTCATTATCTTTTTCGCTAGAGTGAATCAGTACGTCTGGATTATTAATTCCATTATAAGCTTGCCAACAACCTTTGTGGATTTTAATGTGGATATAATCACAGCCATTTACAGTCCAGGTTTGCGAGTTTTTTAAAAAAGCATCATTTGTTGGATTGAGAACAAAAATATGTTCTTGACCTTGGTAAATGTTTTGATTGTGATTTCCTTCTAGGCGAGAGTCGTGAGAGATAGGTAAGTCGGTTATAGCCTGGGTTAGTCCATGACTATTGGTTGACTTAATTTGAATATGACCGATAGCTGCTTCTTCAGACCCAGCAATATAAATACTGTGACCAAATTGGAAGGCTATTTCATTGTAATGTAATTGATCAGAATGTAATATCTGGTAACGTATATCATTTTGCTTTTCATTAAAGCTTTCCTGATGCAACTCTGTTAATCGTGTCTGTAAACGATTCACGGCTTTTTCATCAAAGCGGAGGGCTAACTCCC
The DNA here is from genome assembly GCA_964399475.1 of uncultured Methylomarinum sp. GTDB lineage: Bacteria > Pseudomonadota > Gammaproteobacteria > Methylococcales > Methylomonadaceae > QPIN01. The sequence continues at coordinate 5,338 of CAYNRB010000095.1, read as the reverse complement.
AAATATCACTGGGCAACCAAACTAGAATATGTTGATAAACTCCGGTCTTTGCAATTAGACTTAATTGAGCGCGTTGGCATTGTTTTAGCACCCACTCCAAACGCTCTGACCTGGCATCAGATGATTTATTAACTATGTTTTGTTGTTTAGATCCATTTTCTCGCCACAAACCATTAGCATCAAAATGGTCTTCTATACCAGAAAGAGTCAGTGTATAGCGGAATTCATCGTACTGAGTATCAATCCAGTGATTGTTAGTTTCTTTCTGGACTGCTTCACCTCGTCGTTCTTTTAACCAGTTGATCATAGTTGCTTTTTTCATTGGTTAGTATCGTGTATATTTACTTTAGCAGTGATTGAGTCTATTTGTTAGCCAGTTAGTACTGAAAAAGGGTTGTACACGGAATTAGCATCGACAAATGATTTGCCTTTTGTTCATTATTCAGAAACTGAGTAGGAATCAGATTAATCCGTGCAAAACTTGAACAAGAAGAAAGGATAATATTACCCAGTTCACTATGCTAAGGGAGATGGAAAAAAATAATCATCCAATCTTGCTGGTCTTTTTGTTCGTCTTCAAGGTGTAGCAACTGGCGCATAGCAAGCTACGCAACTGTTGCTACAACGCATTACGCCAAGGATGGCGTGTAGTAGAGCAATGCAGGAGCAATTGCCGAGAAGACGGACAAAAAGACAAGTCATTATCGTATAATATTGAATCCTTGCTCCTAAATACCGCTATACATTGAGCCACTTGCAAAACTGTATAAAAAACAACCAATTTTTGAGTCACTATCTATATCTTGTGGTTTGTCCTAAAATAAAACACAATATATAGTGATAAATAAGATATTAAATAGTTTTGCAAGTGGCTCATTACTTTAATTTTTGAATCCATGCACTTGAAAAGTTGTCTGGAAGAATTAGTTCATTTTATACACGGATCATCAAGTGTCAACAATTATATTGAAATTTGACTGCTCAGCCCTTTAGCTATAGAGCATTAAGATTGAATTGGAGGGTTTTTCAATTGCTTTTTTCCATTTACTAATTGATTCTCTCAGTATTTTTGTAATTGATTTTTGATTCTATTACTCATCTATTCGAATTGGGCTTAATATCTTGATCAATTGCCAGAATTGAGGCGCTAAGTTGAGGGTTTTAATTTGGGCGACTTTTTAACGATAGGTGCCTGATTATCTGTAGATTCAGATTGATTACAGGCACTAAATTGTAACTAGAAAGGATAAACAGTAAAAGTTTAGCCATTTAAAAAGTAGTAAATTTAGACCCTGTATTTCTCATAGAGATCATCTACCCAGGATGTTTTCACATTAAATTCAGTTATCAAGTTTTCTAAAGGTTCAGGGAAATGGTCAGGCCAATTTAAGCCATATTTTTTAGGTCTTCGAAGTGGTGCCAGTAAAGAGGCTGTGGATAAATCTGCTCGGGAAAATTCATTTCCAGCAAGGAATGAATTTTTTTGCAAACATAAATAGAGTTTATCAATTGCTATAGACAGTCGATCTTTGGAATTTTTAGCAGATACTTCATTAATATCCATCAATTCGCACATTTTTACTTTTAAAGTAGGAAACATCAAAGGTAAAATAAATTTTCCATACCAAGGGCCTTGATGTACGAAAAAGGGGATGACAATGTTGGGGTGTTCTAACAAGATGTTATAAAAGCAACTACGAATAGCAGGTCCTATCTCTCGGTCTGCAAAGTCTTCCCACTCCAGTGCCTGTGCTTTTAATTGATCATCAATTGGTGTCAGATTATGCTCGATAAAGTTTTCATCCAGATATGAAATGATCTGGCTGGATCCTTGAATGACTTTTTCATCATGAACTAGTATCGGTACTGATGACTGTGTTGCAATTTTTGAAGTTGTCAGGCTATGTAAGCCAGGAAGAAGATTCTTTACCTCATAATCTATCTGTTTATAAGCTAGTGTCCATCTGATTTTTTCACAGTAATGAGAAATCGGAAATTGATATAGCGTTATCATTGGTGGCATCCTTGAAATGTTTGGGTTGATCAGTATCTGAAAGAACCTCGTCTATTAATAATTTGGCAGCTAGATCAAGTTCAGTAACATGGATTGATTTTATTCCAAATTGTTCAGCCGCTCGTATATTTTCAATAGAATCATCAAAAAAAATGGTGTCTGCACAGACTAATCGATAACGATGGGTTATGTATTTGAAAATATTTCTATCAGGTTTGATCAAGTTAATTTGATAGGACACCACAATACCCTCGAAATATTCCCAGAAATCATAAGTTTCAGCTAGGTATTCCCAAGCTTGTTGTTGCATGTTTGAAAGAACATATAGAGGTATACCCTTGGCAGCAAGTTTACGAATAGCATCAATCATTGCAGAATTGGGTTTAAGTGATTCTGGCGTGGATTTGATTAATGCTTCAATTTTAACGGGGCTTAATGAACACCGTTGTATCGAATTTTCGATTGCCTGAGGGATTTCTAGAATGCCTTTATCAAGATCAAGCCAGTCATTATGTTGAATAATATGCTTCAAAGCTTGTTGTTGTTCTATCTCATTTGGAAATGTATTAGCCACTAATTTTTGAGGATTCCATTCGCAAATTACATTGCCTATATCAAGAATTACATTGGTTGAATGCATATATTGATCTTTTATCAAGTGTTAAATGGGGAATATCGGATGCATTATGATGGTTTTTTGGGTTCGTCTAAAGTTTGAATTTTAATTATTTTTACATTCATTATATTAATTTATAATATGGAAATATATTCAACTCAATAATAAAAATAATAAGATCGCATTTAAAGCGAGGTCAATAAAACCAATCCTAACTGTATGTGTTAGTGTTTCCTGATAAACTATGACCATTCCTATAAATTGCTCTTTCAGAACCTGAAATGATTGTGGATCTGTTACAAGGTTTTGTACGTGAAGATTGGGTAAAGGAACTTGATTTTAACCCTTAAGATGAAATGTAGGTTGGATGAGCGAAAGCGTTATCCGACAATTCTGACGAAAATGATTTGATATGCGCTTAATGGTGAAAGGCGTTATCGCTTTTCCGCCCTACGTGCTGACATTTTTTGATCATGAACTCATATGTAGGATGGTAAATTAATTACCATCTATAGCCAAAATGAAGCATTGAATGCTAACAAGATCAATCATCCAGCACAAAGCTCAGTTTTAAATTTACTCGATACTCAACTATTTTGCCTTCATTGATAATTACCTTTTGGTCTTTTATCTAAGCTCCTTGAAGATTTCGAATGGTTTTTGAGGCTCTTTTAATGCCTGTTTCCATTGCATCATCAAAGCTTGATTTTTGAACTTACGGTTATTTCTGTGATTTTTGCAACTGACATGGTTACACCTTATTGATTAATAATTAGAACAGTTTTTTAGCAAGGTCAATAGCGCCGCTAATGCCTCCAACAGAATCTAGCAATGAACCACCGCTACTGCCTTTATCAACCATTTGAGGCACAGCTTCAGCAAGGCTATCAGCTGCTGAATCGGTATCAATTCCTAACATACCGGCAAATGCTGAAATTTTATCACTGCCCAATAATGATTGAATTTGGCTACCTGAAATAGGCGAGTTATCACCATCACCTAACCAAGAACCAATAATGTCACCTATTCCTCCGCCTTCACTCATCATTCCAGAGACCAAGCCACTTAAATCCAGGTCTTTTCCATCCCCACCGCCTAATAAGCCAGATAAAGCAGAAACAATACCGTCACCACTTACATCGCCACCTAATTTGCTTTGGATTAATTCAGCACCTAATTTCATTAAATCCATCAGATCATCCTATATTTTATGTTTAGAAGAGTTTCGAGTATAACAAGAAAATGACCCACATGGGCCTGCTTTTTCAAGATTTAATCAAATCCAGACAACTGCTTCCAGACCAGCGATTACCGCCTATATTTCCAGTAGTGCTGTATAACGGAGATAAACGCTGGAATACTGCAACTGAATTGAAAGATCTTATTGTAAAAATGCCAGGTAGGTTAGAGCAATATTTACCCTTACTTAACTATCTAATATTAGATGAATGTGCTTATGCACTTGAAGAACTTGCCCCCTTAAAAAACCTTGTAGCCGCAATCTTTCGACTTGAAAATCCAAATTCTTCGAACGCTGATTATTTAGAGTGATATCCAATCTGATAGAATGGCTATCTACACACCCGAACAAGCAGGACTGAGACGTAGCGTTAATATCTGGATAAAGCGCATATTAGACATCAGTGTTTCCCTAATAATGGTACCCGAGGCACTAACTTCGCCACAAGAGAACGCATAAAACACTGCAAAGACGTACCTGTTATTATTGCGTTTTGAACAGCCCGAATAGTATATGAGCTGATACGGGTTATTCTCGCCTGGAAAAATAAAGGATTCACAAAACAACCTCGTTTTTGAGCTTGGTGTTGCTTTTTCTCCAGCGTCTCACTGTACTTTTTATCCGCTGGGTGGATTAATTCTGGTTGCTGACTTTTTGAAACTTCTTCAAACACACGTATTTGATTGTAACTCATGGCTGTCAAACGCATCTGATTTTTAAGTGAGTTGTTATTAGATGACCAGGCTTTGGTTTCCTTGTTGTACTTTTGGTGTTGTTGAAGGTCTTTTCAATCGTCCAGCGCTTGAAATAGAGTATGGCGATGGTTCCTGGGTTAATCGTCACGGGCAAGGTTGTCACAAAACGGAGAAGTTTTTTGGTTTCTGGATCACGGTAATCCACTACGCTAAATTTGATCCCCTTGTTTTTGTACACGCTGTACGCTTCAACCCCTGTATTTATCTCGTGAAGGGGATCAAAAGGGATAGACTTAACTAGCGTCGCCACTGAATTTTCTTTTAGCATTGAAATCATGTGATTAGCGTGTCGTTTCTGCTGATCCCACCAGGCATAATCGGTGACGGCTTTATCGTAGACATAAAGATGTTTCTGAGAGCGGTTATTTCCTTTATTTTGCATTTCAATGTACTCGCGTAATCTCGGTATTTCTTGATGTCTTTGGGTGCCGTTGGTCACAAGACAGAGAAACCGCAGTAACCCATTTCTGAGATTCAAGGCGTAAATACCCCCCGCTGCATAAACTTTCCCCTTGCCATTTTTCTCGGTATGGCAGGCATGATCGATAAAATGTCCATCCGCCGCCTCTACGGTGTATTCATTGAGTTCCGGAAATGCCAAGCGCGCCATTGCGTACTGTCAGAATTTTGGGACGTCCTTGTCCCAAAATCCAGCCACTACCGGTGATTTTCAAGCTAGTTGTCGCCAAAAGTTGTAAATTTATTGCAGTTTT
>CAYNRB010000094.1:0-11434 GCA_964399475.1 uncultured Methylomarinum sp. | reverse complement strand
CTTAATAGTACAGGCAATACAAAATACAGATCAAGAGAAAATTTTATTAGAACAATTAGATGCTGGAGAGGCACAAGCTATTGTGCTCTCAAAGGAAATTAATGCCGATAATACAATCATTGATGAAAATATTGGGTATACAATTGCCAAGGAATTAGGGCTAAATGTTATCAGAACATTATCAATTTTATTGAAAGCAAAAGAGACTAATATCATTAGCGAGGTTAAACCTCTTCTTGATGAATTGATTTCTAAAGATAAATGGTATTCAAGTCATGTTTATTACTCTTTCTTAAAAAAGGCCAATGAACTATCAGACACAAACGGAGTACTGTATTAGTTATCCCCCTTCAATACTATCTTGGCCTCATCCCAAAAAGCATCTAACTCTTCTAATTGACAATCACGTAATACTCTTCCAGATGATTTGACTTGCTCTTCAATATAATAAAATCGATTGCTAAATTTTGTAGTCGCTTGCTTAAGCGCCATCTCAGGGTTTACTTTTAGATGCCTAGCTAAATTGACAACCACTAATAACAAATCCCCCACCTCTTCCTGAATATGCTTCTGGTCAGCTGCCTCCCAAGCTTCTTTGACCTCATCCAGTTCTTCTAGAACTTTATCAAAAACAGGTTCGACATCAGGCCAGTCAAATCCATGATTAGCCGCCTTATTTTGAATTTTTTCACATCGAACCAGAGCAGGGAGATTGATTGCCACACCTGATAACACGCTTTCTTCGCTGTTTGTCTTTTGGTTTTTTGCCAGTCTTTCCTGTTCTTTTGCTTCATCCCAAGCTTTTCGCTGCTCTTCAACACTTCGGTAAGTGAGATTGTCAAAAATATGGGGATGACGACTGATTAATTTTGAGGAAATCGCTTCTGCAACCTGTTCAAAATCAAATAATCCTTTTTCTTCAGCAATTTGGGAATGAAAAACCACCTGTAATAATAAATCACCTAATTCCAAACGCAAATCTTCCAGATCGTTTCGCTCTATTGCATCGGCTACTTCATAGGCTTCTTCAATTGTGTAGGGAATCAGGCTCTTAAAATCCTGCTTTAAATCCCATGAACAACCTTTTTCAGGATCACGCAATTGCGCCATAATGGCTAATAATTTTTCAGTTTTTTCTAAATTCAAAATGCTATTAGAATCAGTTATTAATGCTGCTTAGGAGTGAGGATTTAAGAACGTAGGTTGGGTTAGAAGCAATGATTATTTAAACTTAAGTCTATTTAAAATGTACTACCAAAACTTTCTTTATATCGTTTCTTAAAAGAATCCAACGTAAAATGATGGTTTTGTGTGCCATGGTGTTCTATTTTTATACCGCCGCACAACGAGGCTATTCTGCCAGTAATTTCCCAGTCATATTCATTCATAATCCCAAATAATAAACCCGCTCGATAAGCATCACCGCAACCAGTGGGGTCTGCTAACTCACCTGTTTGAGCTGATGGAATATCAAAACATTTTTTGTTGACGAAAATTTTAGAACCTTTTCCGCCTAAAGTCACTATTAAGGCATCGACCCGATCAGCCAGTTGCTCCAGACTCAAGCCTGTCCGCTCTTGAATTAACTCTGATTCATAATCATTGAAGGTTGCATAAGTCGCCATATCCATTAGCTCTAATAATTCATCACCATTGAACATCGGCATACCTTGCCCTGGATCAAAAACAAAAGGAATGCCTTCTTCAACAAATTCTTTAGCATGCATTTGCATGCCTTCTTTTCCATCGGGCGAAACAATTCCGAGACTGATTCCTTTATCTAAAGGTATTGAGTTCTGATGTGAACAATTCATCGCACCTGGATGAAATGCGGTAATCTGATTGTCATCTTCATCCGTAGTAATATAGGCCTGCCCGGTGTATTCACTATCAATAACTTTGATACAATCAGCTGAAATATGAGAGCTATTTAACCATTGTGCATAAGGCTCAAAATCATGACCTACAGTAGCCATGATTAATGGATCTTCCCCCAACAACTTCAAATTATAGGCAATATTCCCAGCACAGCCACCAAATTCTCTACGAATCACTGGGACTAAAAAACAAACATTCAACATATGCACCTTGTCTGGCAAGATATGGTTTTTAAATTTATCATGGAATACCATGATGGTATCGTAAGCCATAGATCCACAAATTAAAGCTTTCATTTCATTCCTCGTCGTTTATTTCCAGTAATTTATCACAACAAAATAGTACAATTAATCTTGATCAGCTTAAAACAATATCAGTGTCCAGGTAACCAATGCTAAAATAATTGTTAACATAACGGCTGCGGAACCTAAATCCTTAGCTCTTCCTGACAACTCATGATACTCATCACTAATTCTGTCAACCACAGCTTCTATGGCAGAGTTTAATAATTCAGCAACCATTACCAATATAATAGTGCTCATCAATAATAATGCTTCAATGTTAGTGGCACTCAACCAGATTGACAAGGGTAACGCTAGCACAAAAGCTATTACTTCCAGTCTAAAAGCTTCTTCATTTTTCCAAGCAGCATTGAGTCCTGCAAGTGAAAATAAAATAGCATTAAAAAACCTTTTCACTCCTTTTTCACTGTAGTAGCTCACACTATTCTCCAATCGTTATTTAATAATTTTCTTGGTACACCCATTTTTATAGTTTTGAACCTGAAAAAACTTGTTTTTTCATTCCAGTGTTAGCAATGCTTACTCATCTATCATGGTTTGATAAATTTCTGCATCCATTAAATCATCTAGTTCTGAAAGATTGCTAGCTTTGACACAAAATAACCAAGCATCAAATGCACCATCATTGACTTGTTCTGGTTCATCTATCAACGGCTCATTAATGGAAACAATTATCCCCGAAACAGGACAATATAAATCTGAAGCGGCTTTTACAGATTCAACGACCGCACACTGTTCACCAGCTATAAACTGTTTGCCTACTTCAGGTAATTCTATGTATACCAGATCACCTAATTCATCTTGAGCAAAATCGGTAATTCCAACTCGAATTAAATTATCGTCTTCTAGTTTTGACCATTCATGGGTTTTGGCATATTTTAAATTTTTGGGTATATCACTCATTTTCAGTATCTCAATATCGTGAAAAAAGGCTGATTTTAAATTTTATAGGTTAGGTAAATTAGGTATTCGCTATATATTACAGGGTGAAGTTGATAGATTTTTTGTAGGGAGGGCAGTCTTTTTTGCTCACCGTAACGCAATTCTCTGTATTAGTGGACAAAAAAGACTGCCCACCCTACGCCCCCTTAATTTTCATCATTTCCCTATAATTTATAGTAGATACTAAATTAGATACAAAAAAATCACCTAATCATTTCCTTGCAAAGCTAACTGCCAAGACTATCGGGCAATGCAGAATAACGAAATTTTAGATTTTGCATGACTGTCGGATTTCGTTTTTTCGCTACGCGAAAAAACCTACAAGTTAGAAATGAAACTAAACCTTGAAATTGTAAAATCATACACACTATCAATCAATCTACTTTTTATTATGTTTGACCAAGCGTTTACGTTTTTTTAACTGCCTTTCCGTTAATTTATTTTTCTGACCTTTGAAAGGATTTTCAGTAGATTTAAAAATCAACCTGACTGGCGTTCCCTTTAATTCCATCTGATTACGGAAATAATTCATTAAAAATCGTTTATATGCGCCGGGTAAGGAATCGGTTTGTACACCATGGATAACTACTGTTGGTGGGTTTCGTCCACCTTGATGTGCATATTTAAGCTTGATTCTTCTGCCACTGACTAATGGAGGCTGATGCGATGTCAGTGCTTCTTTCAATATTCTGCTCAAGACAGGTGTAGACATATCAACCATTGCTGCTTCATATAAGTCATGAACCACATCAAACAGCTTACCTACTCCACTCCCATGTAGAGCTGAAATGGGATGTTTCTCTGCAAAGTCCAGAAAAGTCAATTTGATGTCTAGCTGTCTTTTTATTAAGGTTTTTTGATCGACACTGATTCCATCCCATTTATTAAGCCCGATGATTAAAGCTCTACCCGCTTCTAGTACCATCCCTAATAAATGTGCATCCTGATCGGTAATACCTTCTCTGGCATCAATTAAATAAATGACTACATTCGATTTTTCGACTGCCTGCAAGGCTTTAATAATACTAAATTTTTCTACAACTAAGGTTACTTTTGCCTTTCTGCGCATTCCTGCGGTATCTATCAAGGTAAACTTTTGTCCGCTACGCTCGAATGGTATATAAATACTATCCCGTGTTGTGCCTGCTTCATCAAACACAACAACACGTTCTTCCCCCAACAAACGATTAACCAAAGTTGACTTGCCTACATTGGGTCTGCCAACTATCGCGATGCTTATTCCCTTGTCTTGCTCTTCAATTTCTTCTTCTATTGGCGGCAAAAGTGTATCAATATGCCCTAATAACTCCTGCACTCCTCGACCATGAGAAGCTGCTATCTGAACTGGACTTCCCAAAGCCAAAGAATAAAAATCAACGCTAGCAACTTCTGCATTTAACCCATCAATTTTATTCATGACTAAAACAACAGGTTTATTTAATTTTCTTAATGAAGCTGCAATCGCTTCATCCGAACTATTCATGCCTTCTCTAGCATCTACCAAAAAGAAAACAATATCAGCTTCTTCCAGAGCTATTTGAATCTGTTTATTGGCAAACTCAACGACACCTTTATGCACATCATCTATTCCGCCCGTGTCCACAACCAGACAATCTCTTTCCCCTCTTTTCACCCGACCATATTTTCGGTCACGAGTAAGCCCGGGATAATCGGCAACCAATGCGTCACGACTACGAGTCAGATAATTAAACAGAGTGGATTTTCCTACATTAGGACGCCCTACCAGGGCTATAACTGGTAACATTTAGATTAATTTTGCTTTTAATGCAGCCAAAGTGCCATCTTTGGAATAAATGTAGACGATATCATCAACTACAACGGGTGTTGAATCTATTGCAGATTCTGATACTTTTATTCTTCCCATCTGCCGTCCATCGTTGACTGACAGCCAATGCACATAACCGTCAAAATCACCAACCACCACATAATCATCATAGGCGACAGGGGTAGTTAAATTTCTATTATGTAATTCATTCTGTTTCCACAATGAAGCACCATTACGTTGATCCAATTGCCAAACCTGACTGGTTGAATCACTGACATATAAATATCGCCAGTCATAACTCAAGCCTGAAGAAGAAGAGACATTCTCATTTCTCCATAACACATCACCATCAACTTCCAATACAGACGAGGTGCCTCCCTGGTAGCTTGATATAAATATAACCCCATCATTTTCTACCGGATCTGAATCCAGATCCACTAATCTCTCAACCTCTGATCGTCCAGAAGGAATGGCTACACTGGTTTCCCACATATTCTTTCCATCTATCAATCTTAAGGCAAGTAACTTTCCATTGGCATAACCCGCAATGACATTACCTTCAACAATGATAGGTGTACTGATCCCTCTAATACTTAAAGTAGGAACCCGTCGTTCAAATGTCCACAGTTGAGAGCCATCTTCTTCGCTTAAAGCAATCACCCTGCCATCAATAGTACGGATTATAACAGTGTTATTTTCAATGACTGGCTTAGCCAATATCTCACTAGATACTGTGCTAACCCATAACTCTTTCCCAGTATCAAGCTCAAAAGCTACAACTTCTGCATTACTAGTGCCTAAAATTGCTTTATCACTGCTTACCCCTGGACCTGCTGAAAAACTATAATCTGTTTCTGTTTCCCAGATCAAATCTCCACTATTAAATTCTCTTGCTTGTAATAATCCGCTTCTATCAGCTGCCAAAACTTTACCGTAGTTAACCGAGAGTAGTAAATTGACAAGTTGTTCATCTGTTCCAATACCGACACTTTCTGTCCAGATTTCATCAATTTCAATTTCTGCCTGATATTCAACTAATTCTGCTGGAGGTTCCTGGTTATCGACGCCTCCCAAAAAATAGCTGGTTACGCCTGTAATCAGTTCACCGCCTGTTTCTAAAGCTACACAGCCTGGTAGTGATAAAATAACCAGACAGGTGAATAGCAAAGTTTTAGGGGTTGTTTTATTGGTTAGCATGCAATTATGATTTTCTTAAATTTTTTTGGATAGTGATTAAATCTGCTAGCAAGATCGCCAGTCTTTCAATGCAACTCAAAAAATAATCCACCTTGTCTCCAAACTCCCATTGACTAAAGAATTGTAATTTTTGCAATACCTTAAATAATAGACTGGGCTAATCAGAGCATAAAAATGATTATCAAACTGCTTCTCGTAGCCTTGATGTAACAAAGTGGAATCAAGGTTTACTCTGTAATTCCTTGATTCCGTTCCACTTCATCAAGGCTACTTTCAGTGCTTTCAACAATATCAGCAACGGTAATATCATCTAGCTTAAATTGCAATAAGGCAGAGCCACTGCCTTCTCTTACTGCACTTCCGTAGGCGGTACGGGCTTCACTTAATCGATCTAAGGCCACATACAAATCACCTTTCAATTCATCATAACTTGCTACAAAACCTTCAATACTGGTTTGATCAGCTTCTGCAATGAGTTGCAGGCCTTTTTCATTGTCACCAGAGGCGTACATTAATCGGGCTAATCTCAATCTTGCAACATTTCTTAATTGAGAGGAATCAGCACCATTCATTTGTTTTTGCAGAATAGTCTTTGCAGCTTCTAGATCACCTGCTTGAACTTTGGTTTTAGCCAACAACAAAGCCGCATAACTTGCATAAGCTGTTGACCCATGCTCAGTTGAAATTTGTTCGGTTATTTTCTGGATTGATTCATTATTTTCTTCGCTAATATCAACCAGTAATTGTTCATACAACGACGCAGCCTGAAGATATTTATCCTGCTGATAGCTTTGCCAGTAATTCCATCCACCAATAATTAGAATACCACCCACAATACCAGAGATTGTTGAAGTACCATTTTCTTTCCACCATCTTTTTATGGCAGCAACTTGTTCTTCGTCAGTTTCGTATATTTCCACTTTTGTTCTCTATTACTTAGGAATGCAAAATAAATAAATTGTACATTCCTTAATTAAAATAACCGCGAATTTATATCGCTTCTATTAAAAACTGGATGACTTTATCTTGAGCCAACTGCTGTTGCTCTTGATTCGTTCTTAAAGGTTTTAAACTCACTTCAGTACGACTCACTTCATCATCACCTAAAATAAGGGCAAACTCAGCACCACTTTTATCCGCTTTTTTGAATTGGCTTTTAAAACTACCCGCCGCACAATTGATTTGTAATTTTATTCCCGGCACTTCATTTCTGATTTTTTCGGCTAAACCCATACCTTGTCTTTCTGCTGTGGCACCCACTAAAATCATATAAACATCAACACTCCGCTCTACTGGCAGATCATCCAGTTGTTCCAACAATAACAGTAATCTTTCCATACCCATGGCAAATCCAATCGCATGATTGGGCTTTCCACCTAATTGCTCAATCAAACCATCGTAACGGCCACCGGCACAGACTGTACCTTGGGCTCCTAAATGATCAGTCACCCATTCAAAAACTGTCTTTCCATAATAGTCCAGCCCCCGAACCAAACGGGAATTTAACTGGTATTGAATGCCCAGATCATCCAATGTACGTGTCAAAGTTTGAAAATGATTACGGCTGTCTTCTCCCAAAAAGCCCATCAACTCTGGCGCTTTTTCAATAAGCGGCTGCAAATCTCTATTCTTGCTATCCAGAATTCTTAATGGATTAGTTTCCAGTCGACGTAAACTATCTTCATCCAACAACTCAATATGCTGTTTGAAATATTCTACTAGTTTTTGCCTATAAACCAATCTTTCTTCTGTAGTGCCCAAGGTATTCAGCTCTAATTTTAGCTTATCCCTGATTCCCAGTTTTTGCCACATTCTTTCAGTAATCAGAATAATTTCGGCATCAATATCTGGTCCAGGCATTCCATAGGTTTCCACACCCAATTGATAAAACTGACGATAACGACCTTTTTGAGGTCGTTCATGCCTGAACATCGGGCCATAATACCAAAGTCTATGCACCTGATTATGCAGTAAACCATGCTCTAAACAGGCTCTTAAACAACCTGCCGTCCCTTCTGGCCTTAAGGTTAATGAATCATTATTGCGATCCGCAAAAGTATACATTTCCTTTTCGACAATATCGGTTACTTCACCGATGGATCTTTTGAATAATTCGGTTTTTTCAACAATAGGCAGACGAATTTCTTGATAGCAATAGCTAGCCATCACTTCCCTGATTATTTTTTCAGCATATTGCCATCGTGGAGATTGCTCGGGCAAAACATCGTGCATACCCCGAATAGCTTGTACTGACTGATTTTTCTTGGCCATCTATTTATGTTTTATGTCGCTATTTTTGTGTAATAGAATTAACACTATCGTTGTCATTCCATTATAAAAATATAAATTCGTAGGTTGGGGTAGATTGTTGAGCGTAGCGAAAAAACCTAACTCAACATTATACTGTTCTCGTTATAAATGTCGGGTTACGTTATCATGCTTCGACTGATAAACTAACCCAACCTACGGATCTAACCTTACAAATTTGATTAGCTATTTAATATTAATCATTTTTTTTAATTGTTGGGTTTCTTTAGATGCGGGATACTGCCTGAACAACAATTGTTTATATTCATCAGTCAATTTTTTATTACCCAATGCTCTTTCAGTCTGGACTGCAAACCATAATGTTTCCTGATTGTGCTTTGCAACGGCAAGATAACGTTCTAAAAACGCTCTAGCGGAAAGAAATTTACCCTTTCGATAACTGATTTTTTGCATTTCAATAAGTGCAGGCGCAAAACGGCTGTTTTCTTGTAAAGCCTGTCTTAAAATTCCCTCAGCCACTTGTTTTTTTCCTTGCAGTAATTCACAGCGTCCCAAGTTGGTCAGTGCATACCATTTCCGGTCATTTAAAGGCATGGCTATTGCCTGATTTAAAAGTAGAATCCCTTGTTCATAGCGCCCTCGTTCACATAAAAACCGACCATAATTATTACAGATTCTTGCATCGTTTGGATTAAGTCTGATTGCATCCTTGTAATGCAGCTCTGCTTTATCATCTTGCTTTAAACGTTCGAATAAAACACCTAAAGCATTATGAATTTGGTCATTGTTATCATTCAGCGCATAAGCAACTTCTAATCTATCTTTTGCTGGTTTCAGCATATCCAATTCAAGATACCGTACACCCACCTTTAAAAACTTTTGGGCGGTCATTTCTTTATTTATAGACTGCGATTTAGACGGAGATCTATAAGGATTTGAATTCGGCGTATTCGCACATGCAGTCACCAAGAAAGCAAAAAAAACAGCAACTATATGTCTACTCCAAAGATTAAATAGCAACATGAGCTGACTCCATTTTTTGTAATTTCAAATGTCTACGACTTTTATCTTTTACTTTCCCGACTAACTGCCCACAGGCGGCATCTATATCTTCCCCTCGGGTTTTTCTAATCGTGGTGATTATTCCTGCTTTATACAAAAAATCTTTAAAACGAAGAATTGTTTCTGTGGAGGAACAAAGATAACCTGAATCTGGAAAGGGATTAAACGGGATCAGGTTTATTTTTGATGGTACTTTTTTTAATAACTTGACTAAAGCCCTAGCATCCTGAATCGAGTCATTAATACCTGCTAACATCACATATTCAAAAGTAATATGGTTTCTAGGGCCTTTACTAGCATATTCACGACAGGCCACCATTAATTCAGATAAGGGATACTTCTGGTTAATCGGTACCAGCTCATCTCTTAACTCATCATTAGCCGCATGTAATGAGACAGCCATACTGACATCACAGACTTCGTTCAGCCTATTCATTGCCGGAACCACACCGGATGTACTAATAGTCACTCTGCGTTTGGACAAACCAAAAGCAAAATCATCCATCATTAAATTCATTGCTGCTACAACATTGTTAAAATTAAGTAAGGGTTCGCCCATTCCCATCATCACAACATTGGTTATTCTTGTTTCTTTACCTAAGCGCTGTTGCGCCACATACAGTTGACCGATAATCTCAGCCACTGACAAGTTTCTATTAAAACCCTGTTTGGCAGTGGAACAAAAGGTACAGGCTAATGCACAGCCAATTTGAGACGAGACGCATAAAGTGCCTCTATTTTTTTCAGGAATAAAAACGCTTTCTACTCGGTTTCCACCCGTCATTTCTATTGCCCATTTACGAGTCCCATCACTGGCAACTTGTTCAATCAGCATTTCAGGTGACGTAATCGTACAATACGACTTTAAATAAGCACGCAAGGATTTGCTCAGATTGGTCATCTGATCAAAATCAGTGATATCTTCCTGATAAATCCATTTCAACAACTGGGTTGCACGAAAGGATTTTTCACCCATTCCGACAAAAAAGTTCTCCAGACCTTTTCTATCGAAATCGAGCAAATTAACTAATTCAGAATTAGCGGATTCGGTCACAAAGTTCTTCATCTGTAAAGAAATAGGCTATTTCTCGTGCGGCTGATTCAACAGCATCTGATCCATGTACTGCATTTTCATCAATACTACTAGCAAAATCAGCACGGATAGTTCCTGCATCTGCATCCTGAGGGTTAGTTGCACCCATTAAATCACGATTTTTTAATACTGCATTTTCACCTTCTAAAACCTGTACAACGACTGGTCCAGAAGTCATAAATGCAACTAGATCATTGAAAAAAGGACGTTCTTTATGCTCAGCATAAAAACCTTCTGCCTTTTCTTTTGATAATTGCAACATTTTTGATGCAACAATACTTAATCCATTTTTTTCAAAACGACTTAAAATCTCTCCAATTACATTTTTTGCAACTGCATCAGGTTTTATAATTGAAAAAGTACGTTCTATTGCCATTGTTTTTTAGCTCCTGTTTATTTAAAATTCTTGTCCTAACGCTATATGGCCAGGAATATCTAATGCAACGCTCCAGAGCGTTACAGATTACAAATTTGTTAACTATCCTTTCCACGCGTTCTGCTTTACTGCCATTAAATTAAAGTACGCCATCAAGGTAGCCTGGATGTAGCGCAACAGAATCTGGGGCAAGCCATCTGCGCTCCTACGGCTCGGCACATGGGAGTGCAAGAGTTTATTGCTATTTGGCTGGCAACTTATCCTAGTCCATCCTTAAACCAGAAAAAATATGAAACAAGCACTCCAATAATTACTAGCAAACCAATAAAACTACACCAAGTATCTTGTCTATCATCCCTGTAGTGATAAGAATCATAATTTGGTTTTTTAGGGTATGCACCTAAAGTAAGTATTTTACAGACAGGCCAACCAATAAAATAACAAAAAAACTGAAAGAATATATCTACAAAGATATAACCAATTCCCCGCAACAAGCCTATTACAACCTCTTCAATCAAACCATCTAGCAT
>CAYNRB010000093.1:0-11690 GCA_964399475.1 uncultured Methylomarinum sp. | reverse complement strand
CTTTTCCAGTCCAGCGTTATCACTAATAGGACTTAACGGATCAGCCAAGCGATTGGCTGGATCAAAAATATAACCCCCTGCCTGAAAAATAAAGTCAGTGATTTTCCTATGGACAAAAGTGTTATCGTAGCTACCACTGTTAACGTAGTTTAAGTAATTTTCCACCGTCAACAGTGCTACATCGCTATGCAATTCAATATCAATAGTTTGTTGCGAGCCAGAATATTCTAGCTTAAGACGAACGATGTCAACAGCAAATGCTTGTAAAGATATGCTAAAAAGGATTGTGGGTAAAAAATATTTGATTATCTGTTTCATATTGCTATTATAAAGCACTTTCTGGTTCCGTCAAAACTAGAGAATTCGGCATAATCATCGTAACGAAATGAGTAAATGGGTGTCTGTCGCTAAGTAGTAACTTGTAGGGTTGTTTTTAGGCAGGGTTAATTTTGAATCTGTCTAAACACTAGGGTTGACAACTCCCGCGCATTAATGAAAAGTAAAACTACTAAGACATGAATGTATGTTATCTAAACGTTTAGTTTGATACTAAACAAAACAACCGTTTAATATTTTTAGGAAACCATTAAAAATGTGGAGAAAATATTACTATCCGAAGGCACTGTATTGTGGTCAGGTAAAAGTTGCTTGGGTAAGGAGATGTGTACGTAGGTTATACAATAAAAAAATTCTAGATATACTAAATTGAAAAGAAAAAAGAAAATATCTTACCCTCCTGAAGTTCAGCGGCTTATTCAGCAAGCGGTGAATAAACAAAAAATGGGTTTGCTACTTGACGCTGAAACTATCTATAAAAACATTCTCTCTCGTTATCCGGATTGTCCTGATGCTAATCACCTATACGGTGTTATATTGTTTAGTCGTAAAAATTATGAATCGGCTCGTACATACATAAAGAAAGCACTCATTACGTGCCCTCAAAATCCAGAGTATTTACATAACTTGGGCGTTGTTTATAAAGAGGAAAATTTAATAAATTCTGCCAAAAAAATATTTAACCTATCCATCAAGGCTGATAGAAAATACTCATCCTCTTACAACAGCTTAGGTTCAGTATATGTTGTTGAAAATAGACCTGAAGAAGCAATCATTCAGTTCAAAAAAGCAATCAAAGTTAATCCAGGATACTTTGATGCCATATATAATCTTGCGCTTGCATTTATGCTTATAAATAATTACAAGAAAGCTATTTCTGAGTTTGAATTACTGCTTACCAAAAAACCAAATAATGAGGAAATCATTACAAATTTAGGGGACTGTTATGTAAAAGTAGGTACACCTGAAAAAGCTATCCAACTATTTCAGGATGCTGCAAAAATTGCAATTAATAGTAACCAATATTTTTATAAAATATCAGTTATATACGAAGCGTCTAGTGAACTTGATAGTGCTTTGAAGTGGATTGAAAAAGCAAGAGATAATAATCCATTGGAAGAGAACTATATATATTTTCATGCTGTTATAAAAAGAAGGATTAATCAATTTATAGAAGCATTATCACTTTTAAATAAAATCCAATTACCGGTTAGCGATATAGTACTAACTCAAAAAATTTATTTTGAATTAGGTCGTTTGTATGATCGGACAGGGGACTATGAAAAAGCATTCGAGAACTATAAGAAGGGTAATCGAGCGCAAACTGATAGTATGAACGTTGCCGGAGTAAATAAGAGCAGGTTTTTAATTCATCTACAAAAAGTTAAGAAAAACTTAAATACTGAATGGCTGGAGTCATGGAATAGTTGTATACCAAAGAAAAGGTATAATGAGCTTGTTTTTATGGTTGCTTTTCCGCGATCAGGAACGACTTTGCTTGATCAAATTCTTGACAGCCATAGTAATATACAAGTTATGGAAGAACAGCCCATATTAGGGGAAATCATTGCTCAAATCGTCTCAAAAAATAGTAATTATCCAAACTGCCTGGCTAGTTTATCCTGCCAGGAGGTACAAAAATATAGAAAGTTTTATATGGCACAGGTTGCAAAGTCTGTAGAATTACAAGTTGGTTCAATTTTAATCGACAAACTACCACTTAATATCGTTGAAATAGAACTCATACAAAGGTTGTTTCCCGAATCTAAAATTATTTTATCTTTACGCCATCCCTATGATGTTTGCTTAAGCAATTTTATGCAACATTTTGATTTGAATGATGCAATGGCTAACTTTCTAACTCTCGAGGATTCCGCAAAGGCCTATCGCCACGTAATGGAGCTTTGGCAACAATATAGCAAGATACTGCCATTATCTTACATAACAGTACGTTATGAGAATTTAGTGGATGATGCTGAGTCGCAAAGCAGGATTCTTGCTGATTTCCTTGGTTTAGAATGGGAAACAGGTATGCGAAAACATGTTCAACATGCTAAAAGTAGAATTCTTAATACGCCGAGCTATCAACAGGTTACGGAAGATATTTATACGAGATCTAAATACCGGTGGAAGCACTATGAGGGGTACGTAAGTGTAATGAGGGATGATTTAAAAGATTTAATCAACCACTTTGGGTACTCAGAATGAATGGAGAAATCCCCAAGTAAAGCTTTAGTCTCTGACGGCGCTACTAGTGTCGATCTTGCCCGTATAAAATTTAGGGTCGTTTTGGCTACTTCCGATGTGGATCTTGGACTTTTGACTCAAATTCAGTAAATAGGACATATGATTTTCTGAATGCTGTCGAAACGATACTGGCTGATATACTATATGCCAATACTTTCATACATTGTAAAATAGCTTCGTTCTGTTTTATTGGAGGGTGAGTAACGAAATATAGAAATAAATGAAGGTTATTAATATGCGCATAAATAAAATATCCACTCCTGATGAATTGATAAATGCGGCGGGAAAGGGGTGGATTCTAGAAGCTGAGATGCTTGCAAATATAACAGAATCTTATTATTTCAGTGAAATTCTTCCGTATTTTTCTGACTATAGTGGGCATATTAAAAAACTCCGGTTGAACTCTAATGTTCAATCATTAATAAGCAAAGGTACTATAGACCTTGGGAAGCTTACACCTGAACTCATTAAAATTTTCTCGTGTGCTCAGATAGCTGCTGCCTGCTATCTCTTTTCTGGATGTAAACTCAAGCAAAGTGAATTTAAGCGTAGTTATATTCGCCAATTTGCCCAATCTCAAGCAAAAGAGCTTATCAGTAAAGGCACACCGGGAATACGTACATTAATTCACAAAATTCACAATGTTGATGCAATTCGGACAATACAAACGTTAAAGTTACTAGGGTTGTTTAATACAGAAAGTAATCACTGTAAACAGTTATCGCTCGGGGCGGGTCATGGAAGTAGGGATTTACATTCTATCCATCAAATACCCTCTATTAAAAGTCAATTTTCTGGGAGTATGATTTCAAAAAATCCAGGCGAAAAATGTTTTGTGTTTGAATCTACAGATACCCCATCAAGTGACATTGTACTTATTGATAATGACCCTAATTATGCAGACCTCTACAGTGAATATAATTCTGACTTAAATAATACTATTACTGCTTACAACACTAATATTGACGTGGCACTATCTGAATTCCAAAAGCTTTTGAAAACAAATGATGCTGAACCACGAAATCTAGTCGCATTATTTAGAATTGATCATAATATGATCCCCGATGTCGAAAGTCTTCTCTCAAATATTTATTCAGTTATTGATGAAGAATGCGATTTTATATTATCAATTGGTGCTGGCTATTCCCCCGAAGAATTTGTTGGCAGACTTAATAAGGTCGACGAGTTATACAAAATATTTAAAAAGCTAGGGTTAAGGCCTTTACGCATAAAATTTTATCGAGGGTCGTCAATTGATGAACAGCTTGCAAATCCTGCATTCGGATTGCTTAACTTCACTACATACGAGTTGCTCTACTGCAAGCTGGTAAAAAAACAATTAAAGCCTATGTTAAAGAAAAAGGTGTAGTTGCCTGAATATACCGAGCGGCGATTTTAAGAAAGTGGAGAACTTTAAGTCTAGCAATGGAATGTTTAGATAGAATACTGCAAACGGTGATTAGTCACCATCAAAGCTATAAAAATTCGCTAAGGCATAAGCAAGTGACTGGTATTATTTTACGAGTAAACTTATTATTTCCAGCTCAATATTAAATTCGGTCTAGATATGTGGGTGTTAAAGACTAGACAATATTGTCGGTAAAAGTTACAGCCATTTTTTACACCTATCTTATTGAAATAATTGTATTTGTTATGATATTCTTGTTTTCTTCAAACATATTAAAACATAAGAAAGCACTATTTTACAAATAGTGAAAATATAGCCTAACTATTTGTAAATTATAGTATTTTTTAAATATTATAAAATTATAATCAGATGTAATTGTCGATTTTTTTTACTGTTTTAGAAATATTGTGTAATAAAATTGTATTTTCACAATAAAACACTTTTTATATCGCTGTCATTAATAATAACTTGTTGATAAATATGCCTATATATATTGTGGCACGTAATATGCTTGTTCTTAATTGAGAATTTAAATGTTGGGCATTTTTTGCATTATGTCCCGTTTTTTTGCATTATGTCCCGTTATAAAGTGCTCAACTCTCAACATATCTAATAATTATAGGATGAAAAATATGAAATTATCAAAAACTAAAACTGCGATGGCAGTAGGTGCAATCTTATCAGTTGGCGTAGCAACTTCTGCTAACGCTTCTCATTTGTACACTTTTGCAGGAACAATGAATTTTTATGATGCTATTGGTGACTTAGGTCATACTGATACAACAGTAGTTGGCGACTTTAACCTTGCTGGTACAGGTACTGGAGTTTCACTGTTCGGTACATTCGAATCCGTTACGCCTTTCTTTGGTTATAGTTGGACAGCTGACGTTGACATGATGTTTAACGCTCAAACTAATGGTCTTGGCGCTCAGTCTTACTCATGGACAAATAAGACTTTCACAGATATTGCTGGCGGTACTTACCAACAGGTTACTTGTAAGCAAGGTATGACTATTAATGGTTGTTCTGGTGTTGATCCAACATGGTTAAACACTGCTAACGAAGACAATAGTTACTCTTTCTCATTTACAAACATGGGTCAAATGGCTGCAGGTACTTTCTTTGATTGGTCTGTTAATGATGATATTGCCGTACTAGCTGTATTTCAGGCTTCACCAAATGCGACTGGTTTTGATGTGGCTTCGGTTGATTCTGATATGGATGGCACACCTGGAACTGCAATGAATAATGGACCATTTAATGGTCAAACACCACAATTCAGTGGTGCAATGACTTGTCAGGATTGTGCTCCACCGCCGATACCTGTGCCAGCAGCAGTATGGCTATTCGGTTCTGGTCTTATCGGTCTGGTAGGTGTGGCTCGTCGTCGTAAGATGGCATAAGCTGACTGTAACCAGCCAGTAAGCAATTTGAAACTTTAAGATTGCTTAAAATGAAATAAAAAGCGGGCATCCATTGTGGATGCCCGCTTTTTTTGTGAGCACGTGTTATTCAGAGTTAACAGACTTTGAGAGAGTTTGCCTTTCCTGCAATCGTGAAAATTAACAAAGTAATATACTCAGCATTCAATTGTCAGTTAAAATCCTTGTGATTTTGACTAAAGATCTAAATAACCTTCAGAGCTTATAAAAATGAAAACAGGAAGGAATTCCCCCTGTCCTTGCGGAAGCGGTAAAAAATACAAAAAATGCTGCGCTAAAAATGTAGCCTCTGCAACACCAAAGCATGAAAACAAACCAATGGCAATAAAAGAAAGTTTGTCATCGGCTGAAAATTACTATCGATCAGGAAACCACAGAAAGGCAGTTGATATTTGCAACAATATTCTTTCCTTAAATTCGAAGAACTTTGAAGCCATCAGCTTGTTAGCCAGAATAGCATTCAAAAATGGCAACAATGAAAAGGCGTATAAGCTATTTAGTGTTGCTGCAAATATTTCACCGAATAATGCACGCATTCAATATATGTGTGGCAGGGTAATTAGTGAGACAGGTCAATTTCTACGTGCTATCAAGTATATTGAGTCAGCGATAAAATTGAACCCTGAATTATCAGAAGCTTACAATTTTCTAGGGACACTCTACCATGTTATGGGGCGAACAGATGAGGTTGCATCCTATGCCTTAAAGGCGATTCAGTTGGATCCGAATAACTTTAACTTACATAGTCATCAACTGGTAACATCCCATTGTAGTTCAAAGTTTACTGAAGAAGAAATTTTTGGATTTCATAAGGCGTGGGCTAAACAGCATACTAAGTATATTGATATATGCAAAAGCTATAGTAACTCCATACTACCTGAACGCCGCATAAAAATAGGTTACGTTTCTCCCAGTTTTAATAGAAAAATAGTAGGTTATTTTCTAAAGCCTATCTTTGAGCATCACGATAGAAAAAAATTCGAAATTTACTGTTATTCGAATACAGCTTTAATAGATGACTACACAGACTACTTTAGGACATGTTCTAACTGGCGAGATATCGTTAATAAAAATGATAGCCAGATTACAGACAAAATAGCCAGCGATAACATCGATATACTTATAGATCTTTCAGGTCATGTTCCTAATAACAGATTATTAGTGTTTGCTCGGAAACCATCACCAATTCAAATTAGCTGGCTTGACTATTTTTATAGTACAGGCCTGGATACTATGGATTATCTTATTTCAGACCCTGTTTCTACTCCCATCGGCACTAAACAATGTTTTACTGAGAAAATTTTAAGAATGCCCAATACAAGACTCTGTTGGTCACCACCAGAATTTATGCCCGCACTTAGTGACTCACAAATTAATTCAAAAAATTTTTTAACTTTTGGTAGTTTCAACCGACCTGAAAAAATAACGCCTGAGGTTATCAAAGTCTGGTCAGATATACTCAACCAAACTAGCAATACTAAACTATTACTCAAAAATCATGCCTTTAAGTATGTTGATACAAAACAATATTTTATCAACTGTTTTAAAAGTCATGGTGTTGATTGTGACAGAATTGAGTTTAGAAGAGACTCTTCCTATGAGAATTTATTGAAAGAATATAATGATATCGATATTGCACTGGATACGTTTCCATTCAATGGTGGTGCTACTACATGTGATTCACTGTATATGAGCACACCTATCATAGCTTTAATGGGCGATCGTATGATTAGTCGGCAAACTGCATCTATTTTAACGAGTGTTGGCCTTGATGATTTTATTGCTGAAAGTAAGGATGGTTATGTAAAAATAGCTGTAAGTTGGAGTAAAAAGATGAATGAGTTATCAGCTCTGAAAGGTAATGTTAGAGAAATATTTTTAGCTTCGCCTGTTTGTGATGCGATTAATTTCACGTTAGATTTAGAAAAAATCTATTACGAGGTATGGAATGACTGGTGTGACAAACATAAAATATAATATTGCCTTGTACTTAAACCTATAACAGTATTTGTGAGAGAGTATAATTAGTAGAGTGATACGAATACATTTCAGTCTCAGGATGATGAGGAAGTAGTAAAACAAACTGAGAAACCCACTTATGGTAGAAAAAAATTGAGATGGATTCAATGAGTATACCTATATTTTAATTACATTCTGATCTGATCCAGATATTATGAAAAAAAAGACTGTACCAATAAAAAAACTTGTAAATTTAGCAGCTACAGGAAAGCTAAATATTGCATTTAAAGTACTAAAAAAGGCTAGTGCCGGTAGCAAATCTGCCCCTGCAATATGGCTGCAGCTTAGTGGTATTTATGGTGCGCAGGGCAATTTGCAATTAACAAAAAAGTGCTGTGAAAAGGCACTGGAGATTGAGCCCAATTATGCTCTAGCTTATTCACATTTGGGTAATGTTTATAGTGCAGTCGGTGATTCAGAGAAGGCCATAAATTTCTCTCAACGTGCAGTTAACTTACAGCCTGATGACCCATCAATTTTATTTAACTTTTCAGTTATCAATCGTAATTTGGGTCATTATCCAAAGGCTATTCAATGCCTTAAAAAAGCAATTCAATACAGGCCTGATCATCCTGAATCGCATTACATCATTGGATCTTGCTATCAGGCGTCAGGTGTTCTGGAAAAGTTAGTAGAGCATTATAAAAAAGCTATACACCTGAAGCCGGACTTTATAGAGTGCATGGTTAATCTTGGTTACCACTATATTAATATTGGCGATATACAATTGGCAAATGAATATTTTGACAGAGCACTTGTTCTTCAGCCTAATCATAATTCCACACTTAGTGGTAAGGCAGATGCCTTGCTACGCGTAAATGATAAGCCAGGATCCTACGCAATAATTCGGAGTTTAATTGATAGAAATGACATTACTGCAAATGCACTATATGCATATTCTCTTCTTGGAGAAGACTATGGTGATTCGGGTGAAATTATTGATTTGGCTGAAGGTCAACTTAGGAAACCCGGCTTACCAAATGCAGATAGAGCAGTTCTTGGCTTTGCGCTGGGTAGAACCTACGATCGCTTAGCTCAGTACGACAAAGCATTCATTAATTATAAGCTTGGAAATGATGCATCACAAAACACTTTTGATAGTTCTGATTTTGCTGAGTATATTCTAAAAATACATGAGCAATATAATCTGGATTTTACAAATAGCTTTGAGAAATCTGATGTGGAGTTTGAAGACCCAGTTTTTATTATAGGTATGCCAAGATCAGGTACAAGTCTGATAGAGCAAATTCTGTCTAAACACTCTAATGTCTATGCGGCAGGTGAGTTAAATTATATTTTTGATATGACGAAACATATCCATAAAATGACAGGAAGTACGACGCTATTTCCTGCAAGCGTTTCTCAATTGTCGACGGGTCAGTTAAATGATCTTGCTCATATTCATATAAAGCGGATACGAAAATTATGTGATATACCGGTTGCCAGAATTACTGATAAGATGCCATCGAACTATACTTATCTTGGTTTGATATCTCAGATTTTCCCAAGAGCAAAAATAATACATTGTGAGCGAGATCCTCGTGATACTTGCTTATCTATTTACTTTCAGAATTTTCAGAACTTCCAACAATATGCTGGTGATCTTGAAAAAATAGGCAATGTATATTTGCAATACAAAAAATTAATGGAGCATTGGAATGAGGTTTTGAATATACCTATATTAAATGTTCAATATGAGTCAGTAGTTGAAAATACTGAGAAAAACGCACGCGAAATAATCGAGTTCTGCGGACTTGAATGGGAAGATGGCTGTTTGGAATTCCATAAGTCACAAAGACGTGTAATTACAGCAAGTTTTGATCAGGTGAATAAACCAATCTATACAAAGTCTGTCGCACGTTGGAAAAATTATGAAAAACATCTGGGGGGATTGCAAAAAATATTACAACCAATTCTAGACGAGTAAGTTTTCAGGAAATTATCAAGGCTGTTTGCCAAAATGAAATAAACTAAATGGCACGGTAATTATCTCTAAAAACTAGTGTTTTAGGTAGTGCTTGAAATATCAGGGGGCAAAGGAGCTTGCTGATCTTTAAGTGCTTGGGCGTTGGTATTTAGATCAAGTCACTTTGTTTTTACTTATTACAACTGAATGGTGTCCAAGTCCTTCTGTTTTTTCAGAAGAAGGATATATATACAAGTAGTGCCCTTTAAAAGTTAGCCAATATCAATGTTGTATTTATTTAATGACGCTACTAATGGTTCAACATCAGGAAAATATTTCTTCCAACGTTCGATTGAAGATGTATAGAGTGGCTTGTTGACCTGATCTTTACTTGCAGTTATAACTTTTCTTTTTGTCTGGTGAAAATTAAGACAATCCTCCTCCCAGTCAAGTCCGCAAAATTGTATTAATTTTTTTACCTCTTCATTACTGTTGGAAATAATTTTTTCATAATTTATCTCATAGATAGAATTAGGTAACACTTGTTTCCAGTGTTTCATTATTCGTTGGTAATGTAAATAGTGATGTGCTAAATCATCAAAATCTGATGAATATGAATGTGTAACATTAAATGGTTTGGAAAAAATAGAAAGGCAGGTGTCAATTGGATTACGTTTACAATGTATGATTTTACAGTTAGGAAAAATCTGATAAATCAGTCCAAGGTATAAAAAATTATGCGGCATTTTATCTATGACGTGTAGCGCATTATTTGATAAATTTGAAACTTCTACTATATATTTTTCTGCTTTTTCACGTAATGTCTCTGCGTTCAGAGTTGTTACGCATTCAGGAAAAGCCTTGTTATTCTCGGCGGAAATTTCAGTTTTCAAATCCGAAATAAATGGTAACTCGCCTGCGCCAAATACTTGACTGTGGCTGGAAATAATCTGTTCAATTAATGACGTGCCAGAACGTGGCATGCCGACTATAAAAATGGGAGTTTGAGTGCGATTAGAGGACGTTACACGCCCCATAAATAAGGCGGGGGAATATATTTTTATAATTTCTGAAATAGCAATTTCGTGCTCAAAAGGATTGTATGTGCTAGTTATTGTACTATTTGCCAGTACATATGATTTCAATGCCTTATTGTATTGTTGTTGACTATCGTAGATATCACCAATCAAAAAATTTATCTGAGAGGCGGTAGATTCCTGAGATGTTGGTGCAATAAATTTTAACCAATCATTTAAATAATTAAGTAATTCATCACAATTGTTGTTTTTAATACAAATGCGTGAATATAGACTTGCTATGTTGGTATTATATTGACGATTTTTAATATATGGAAATATTAATGTTTGCGCTTGTGTAAGGTGTCCAGTATCAAACAGGATAGTGCCTATGCCAGCCTTTGCATCATGTAGGTTTTTATTGATTTTTAAAGCTTTTCCGTAGGCTTTCTGGGCAGCAGTGTGTTGGTGTTTTAAATAGTAGCAGTGACCTAGCAAGTAAAATGCATCCGCGTTTTTTGTTATTTTTGCACATGTTTTTAAGTGCGGTATAGCGCCATCGTAAAAACCCGTTTTATGCAACAAATAACCAAGGCGAAGGTGCGCACTGTGTAGTTTGTCATCAATAGATATAGCACTTTTCAGCAAAGATATGGCTTCATGTATATTGCCTGATTCCTGTTTGAAAATTGCATTCTTTAAAAGTTCACTTGCTCTTGTATTGCTTATGTCCATAGATTAATTTAAGTGTTGCTACATTAGTGTCCTGTACATATTAGATTATTATTTACCGGCAAGCAAAGCCAATAAAACCTAGCGCGAACTGTCTTGAGCACTAATCTACTGACTCTAACTTGTATTTATTACATAGAAGATAAACTGTTTAACAGTGAAGTTTTAGTAGATTTTATACTAAAAATTAAACGTTAATTATGTATGTAATTGATATACTCATTAATAATATTTTTTAAGTTTTAGTATAGCGAGCCATATGTAAGAAGTTTCGACACCGTAAGTGGCTGATTATTATTAAATTCAGTCGAAATATTTTACAGGTACGCTGAAACGGCTTAAGTATTTTCACTTTGAAAATTGTATATATCTGATTATATTGGTGATGATTGGATATGGCACGAAGTGTGCTTGTTTCAAACTTTAACGTTTATAAGTTTTACTTATCTGTGCCAACGCAGGCACATTATTAGATTGGCAATTTTGATAAATTATATACTTTATCTAATGCAGCACATTATGTTGTCTGCTTAAAGATCTAATCTTACGGATGAAAAAAGGGGATGCTACAAAATATTTTTACT
>CAYNRB010000092.1:0-11781 GCA_964399475.1 uncultured Methylomarinum sp. | reverse complement strand
TTGCCCTGGGTTTTATAGTGGATACGATTTTTGTTTGTCTTTGGTCGTGCAGCAAGATTGGATGATTATTTTTTCCCATCTCCCTAACTTACTTTCTGTATTATGAGTTAAGATTTTTTTTATGTAACCGCTTTATTAGGAAAAGAAATCTCAAAAATTGTATATCCATTTGTCATAGGCATTTAAGGGCTTCCAACAATTAATTATTATCTTTGGTATGTTTTATCCTGGTTGCGGTTTGATCTAACTACACAGTAATCCTCAGGAAAAATTTTAAATAACCAACCTTAAGTATTCAATTCCATTTTATCGGCGATAATCTGAGACAGTTTAACGCTTTGCATTTTTAAGCCAGAAATCACTGTCTGTCTGCTAAACTCCGATTTTGGCTAAGCTTGGACTTGCCTTTAATGCTGGTAATATCAATTTCAAAACCAGTAATCATTTTCATCAAGGTATCTAGTCTTGAATCTGAAATATTATCCATTTTTCATGGGTTTTCAAATGTTCTCTCATGTTTTTCGGTTAGTGTTTCCAGAATGATCAATAATTCATTGTTATCTACAAGTCTTGCCTTACCTGATACATGAACCGTCTCAAAATTCCAGGTAGGTACCATTTCCTGACTGACATACCAGTTAGGAGAGATATAGGAATTGGCGCCATTAAAAACCACAATTAAATCATCTGCTTTTTCTAAAAATGATAATTGCGGGTTGTTAACTGCAAAATGTCCATACAATTTATTTTGTTTTCTATCAACAATAAAAGGCAAATGATTAATAAATAACTCACCATCAGTTGTGATCACTAAATCACCGAAACTCCATTATTCGATAAATTCGAACAATTCACTTTCATTATCTATTTCAAATATCTTTGGGATATACATTGATGCGCTCCGGTGCTACTTGGATATTATTGTGACAGGTGGCTGAGCCACTTATTAAAGATTAGCAACTAACAAATGCCATACTTCTTTTGCCAGTAGCTGTTCACAATAAACAGATTTAAGACCTGCCGTATTGATTGTGGAATCATCTGTCTGCTGTGTACTAATACAAAGTTGATTAGTTCCACAGGCCCCCGTCAGTTCTGGATAAGTATCTACATAAATAGTGATGGCAGGGATGGAAAGTGCGGCGGCTAAATGTGCCAGCCCCGTATCAACACCGACTACTCCTGATGCATTTGCTAAAATCCCTGCCATTTCTGTTAAATTCATTTTAGGCAATACATGGCATGTATCAATCTCACCTGCAATTACTTCAGCTCTGGTTTTTTCTGTTTCATTCCCCCATGGAATATAAATAGTATAGCCATTGGTGAGGGCAATATCTCTTAAAGCTATCCATTGTTCTACTGGCCATAATTTATTATCGCCACTGGTTCCATGTAAAAAAACCAGATAGGGGGTTTGCAGATTGCCATTACTAAAAAGAGAGGATGTTAAGCCATAATTCAGGGATTTTTTTTCATATTGATAATCCAGAATGCTGGCGAAGAGTATTCTTACCCGCTCTATGGCATGCGCTTGTTTTATTATTGAAACCTTATTCCGATAAAACAAGGCAGCTAGTGATTCTTTACAGGATTGATTATCCATTCCACAATGTACACCTTTCGCTAGAGTCATCACCATTGCACTTTTAATCAGGCCCTGTGCATCAATTAGGTAATCATACTGATGATGTTTGATTTTTTTTACGAATTTAAATAATTCACCTTGCGAAAAACTGCTCACAATATTTTTTCGCCAACGCCGGATTGCTATGGGCATAACCTCATCTACAGCGGGGTGCCATTTTGGTATTTCAACAAATCGTTCCTCTGCTACCCAGTCAAATTTTATATCTGGAATAGCTTTTTGGGCATCAGTCAGCGCCGGTAGAGTATGAATTAAATCGCCCATTGAAGACATTTTAACAATCAATACTCTCATGACTGATTCATCACTTCCAAGACATTATCCGGCTTGATCTCATTCAAACAATTGGTATGGCCTAACGGACATTCCCTTTTAAAACAAGGAGAACAATCTAAATTTAAGCTGATCACTTTGGCCTTTGTGTTGAGTGGAGGAGTGAAACCAGGATCAGACGATCCATAAAGTGCTACAATTTTTTTATCCAATGCGGCCGCAACATGCATTAGGCCAGAATCATTGGTGATGACTGTATTGACCAATGACATTAAATCAACCGCTTCTGCCATCGTGGTTTTTCCAGAAAAATCTGTACAAGCTTGATCTGTGGTCTGATTAATCTGACCCGCTACTGCAACATCTTTTTCCGAACCAAAGATCCAGACCTGCCAGCCTTGCTGGATTTTTTGCTGGGCTATTTCTGCATAATAAGCAACAGGCCAGCGCTTTGCAATGCCATACTCTGCACCAGGACACAAAGCCAGAATCTTGTCATTCAGGTTCAGATTAAATTTTTGACTGACCGCATCTTGTTTGGCCTTAGTAATTTCTAATTTAGGTATCGGATAATCAGCCGGAAAACTCATAGATTCAGGCAAACCCAAGGCAACAAATCGTTGAACCGTCATTTTAAGACGATTTTTATCTAATTTACGCGCATCGTTTAACAACCCCCAACGACATTCGCCAATATAACCGGTTCTTAGAGGAATTTTTGCTGCAAAAGGAACCAAAGCCGATTTCCATGAATTGGGTAATAAAATAGCCTGATCATAATGTGAGTTTCTCAGTCTTTTCCCAAGCTCCATGCGCAAGCTAAATCCAAATTTCCCATGGCCTGCGGACATTTCAATAGCTTCAGTTACTTCTGGCATTCTTTCTAACAGCGAAAAAGACCATTTGGGTGCCAGCACATCAATTTGAGATTCAGGATCCTGGTTTTTTAAAGTCATGAATAGACTTTGTGCCATGACCATATCACCGACCCAGGAGGGGCCGACGACTAGAATTTTTTTCGCTTTATTGAACACTTAATATCAGGAAACGTAGCTTAACCATTGCTCATGATCACTTTTACGACCTTGAACATAATCAAAATAAAGCCTTTGCAACTGTTCTGTAATGGGGCCACGGAGACCTGAGCCGATAATTCTTTCATCATATTCTCTAATCGGAGTCACTTCGGCTGCTGAACCCGTAAAAAAGGCTTCATCTGCCACATAAACCTCATCGCGAGAAATACGTTTTTCAATAACTTCCAGACCTTGCTCGCGGGCAATATTGATAATAGTGTCTCGGGTTATGCCTTCTAAGGCTGAGGAGGTTTCAGGGGTATAAAGTATTCCCTTGCGCACTATAAAAATATTTTCACCACTGCCTTCGGCAACAAACCCTTCGTGATCCAGCAATAAGGCTTCGTCATAACCGGTAGCAATAGCCTCTTGCAATGCCAGTATCGAATTAATGTAATTGCCATTAGCCTTGGCTTTACACATAGTACTGTTAACATGGTTTCTAGTATAAGACGAGGTTCTGATACGGATACCTTTCTCCATACTTTCATCACCTAGGTATGCACCCCATTCCCAAGCTGCAATCATCACATGAACTTTTAAATTATCGGCTCTTAAACCCATTCCTTCTGAGCCATAAAAACACATACTACGAATATAGGCGCTATCCAGATTGTTTTTTGAAACTGCA
This sequence comes from uncultured Methylomarinum sp., assembly GCA_964399475.1. GTDB lineage: Bacteria > Pseudomonadota > Gammaproteobacteria > Methylococcales > Methylomonadaceae > QPIN01. The sequence continues at coordinate 8,153 of CAYNRB010000092.1, read as the reverse complement.
TCGCAATGTGCCTGATTAATGATTTCTTTCGAAAAGGGGATTTTCATATTTAAAATATGTGCAGAACGAAACAAGCGGTCTGTATGTTCCTGCAATTTAAATATTGCGGTTCCCTTTTCTGCTTGATAGGCTCTTAATCCCTCAAACACACCTGCTCCATAATGCAGTGTATGCGTTAAAACATGTACCTTTGCCTCTCGCCATTCAACCCATTCACCATCCATCCATATTAATCCATCTCTATCATCCATTGTCATCATATATATAGCCTGTTCGTTTGTTTAAGGAATGTGCAAGTTATTTAATTCCCATTCCTAAGTCTTGTTTAAAGCAGAATTAAAAGTCTCATTCCAGATGTGTTCAACTTGAGTGCGTATTTCAACAAAATCATTATTTTTTGCCATAGCCGGTTCGCCTTGCAGGACTTGATGGTGGCTGTAATCACGATATTCATAATAGGCATGTTTTAAAATGTCTGTATTTGAATCGGATAGCAAGCCAATATCGCTTAAAGTTACTAACAGGTTTATATTATCAGTAAAATCTGTTAATTCCTTATATTTTGCCGCGTAAGCCAAAACATGGAATTGTACTATAAACTCTATATCTACAATACCTCCACTGCTTTGTTTTAAATCAAAATGTGTGTTTTGTTTAGTAACTAGTGCTTGTCGCATTTTATTTCGCATTTCAATGACCTGATCTTTTAAATCATTTTCGATTCTAGACAGGCTTAAAACTCGTCGACGAATACTTTCAAATTGTTGTTTTAATTCACTATCCCCTGAAATAAAACGAGCACGAACTAGTGCCTGGTGCTCCCATGTCCATGCATTATTTTTTAGATAGTCTTCGTAACTATTAATATGCGTTACTAATAAACCAGAATTTCCACTGGGACGCAGGCGCATGTCAACTTCATACAAAACACCCGATAACATTTTTGTATCCATTATATGTCGGACTTTCTGACCTAAACGTCCATAAAATTGAGAGCAGCTTAAAGGTTTTTTCCCATCGGTTAATGCCGTACTATTTTGGTATCCGCAGAGGAATACCATATCTAGATCAGAACCATATCCCAGCTCAAGACCGCCCAGTTTTCCAAATCCCAACACGGCAAAGCTCATATTGGCCTCATTGCTATCTGGGGGCAACCCATGTTTGGCAACTAATAATTGCCAGGCTCTTTTGATAACCTGCTCAACGATAACTTCAGCCACATAAGTCAGATAGTCACTGACAATCATAACTGGGATCACATGCATAATATCGGCAGCCGCAATGCGTAAAACATTCAAATGCTTAAACTGTCTGAGCTTGATCATTAATTGCTCAATATCATCGACTGCAATTGAATCAAGACACTGCTCAAGTTGCTGTTTAAGCTGTTGTTTGTTAAGCGGTTCATAAAGTGAGCGTGTATCCAGTAATTCATCAAATAACTCAGGGTAATGAGCCAGGTAATGACAAATCCACGGACTTGCAGCTGATAACTTGATTAACTGAGCTAAAGCTTGCGGGTTTTCTGACAATAACGATAAATAAATATTTCTACCGGCGACTTCCTCAAATAAACTAATCACTCGTTTCAAGGTTTCATCAGTATTCTCAACCACTTGCATTGCATCAATTAATTGAGGAATTAGACGATTAATCACGCCCAGTCCTTTTGTGGTTAATTGTTTGATTGCTCGTGAGTTTTTAAAATCTTCCAGGACTCTATGAGTCTCCGTTAACTGGTGAAAACCACGTTTTTGCAAATAATCTAAAGAATCTTGATCAGATTTCCCTGACCAGACAATTTCCCCACTATTTTTAATCTCATCTTGGGCTGACAAAGAAAAAACTTGATCAAAGACACTTTGAACCGCCGTCTTTACCTGATCAAGTTTGATTTTAAAGGTTTCCCAGTCAGAAAAATCCATTGAAAAGGCCAGAATTTGCTGAACTAGTTGATCTGTCGGTAAATCATGTGTCTGCTTGTCTTGGTATTGCTGGATGTGATTTTCTACTCGGCGCAAAAAACGATAGGAAGTTTGTAACTGAGTTGCATCTTCTTGGGTCAATAGCTGTTTTTCTCCCAGCATCTTGAGAATTTTCAAAATACTTCTTTCTTGAAGATCTGTTTCTTGTCCGCCTCTAATTAATTGAAACGCCTGGCCAATGAATTCTATTTCTCGGATTCCACCCGGCCCCAGTTTTACATTATCCATTCTGTCTTTACGTTTTAATTCTTGAGTAATTTGAAGTTTTAATGAACGCAATTCTTCAAAGGCTCCATAATCCAAATAACGTCGATAGACAAAAGGTTTAATCAAGGCTGCCAGTTGCTTTCCACTGACAAAATCGCCTGCTACTTGTCTGGCTTTAATCATGGCGTAGCGTTCCCACTCTCTAGCCTGAGTGAGATAATAATTTTCCATGCCATCAAAGGTCATGATTATCGGGCCGCTTTCTCCAAAAGGTCTTAAGCGTATATCAGTTCTAAAAACAAACCCATCTGCAGTCAGTTCATCAAGTACTTTGACCAGATTACGGCAAATGCGAGAAAAAAACTCGCCGTATGTGGTTTCTTTTCGATCAGTTAATACACCATCCTCGGCATAAGCGAAAATCAAATCTATATCAGAAGAATAATTCAGCTCCCAAGCACCTAGCTTACCCATGCCTATTACCACGATATTAATGGCTGTTCCATCATCGGCTTTTGGCACACCTTTACGTTCACAGGCTTGGGTATATAAATAATCAAGAGCAGTCTGAATACACACTTCTGCCAGTTTAGTTAAGTCCAAAAGGGTTTCGTTAAGATCAGACCAACCAGCCAAGTCTCGCCAGGCAATACGAACCATTTCTCTATTTCTGAATTTGCGTAATGCGGTCATTAAGGTTTTTTCAGAATCAATGGTTAAAGCCGTTAAATATTCAAAATAGCGAGATCGGCGTTGCTCCGAAAACAAATCACCGCTTGAAACAAGGTCATTGAGTAAATTAGGTGAACGTATACAGCTTTCGGCAATAAATAAACTTGTTCCCCATACTTGGGGTAATGAGCTATAAAGCGCATCATTTTCAACTAATTGTATGTTCGACTGTTCAGCTTTCTCCTCATACAGATTAATTTTATTGGTTACCTGTAATTGTATTTCTGAAGGTAATTTATTTAACGCGCTATTAATTTTTTTTTTCAATGACATTTCAATGACTCAGACAAACAGAAAAAATAACATGCTCACAGATCCAGAGCATGAACACACTAGTCATGAGAACTCAGCATTTGCATAATCAAATTAAGACTAAAAGCTATCAACAATAGCAATATTCCTAATGACAACCCCATTTCAAAATTTCCTTTGCTGGTTTCCAGCGCAATAGCGGTAGTCATGGTTCTCGTAACACCTTGAATGTTACCTCCCAGCATCATAGCTGCACCTACTTCGCCTATCGCCCTGCCAAAGCCGGTAATAATTGCTGCCAGAATCACATAACGTAATTCATTGATGATCGGAAGTATTTGTTGAGTAGTGCTCGCTCCGAGAGATTTCAAAGTTGGTATCAAACGTTCATCTGCTGACTCTACGGCCACTCGTGTCATATTCATAATTAACGGCAGGATCAGACAGGCTTCCCCGATTATTACGGCAGTTTCGGTATAAAGTAATCCCAGGTCACCCAACATCCCACGTCGACTCAATAATCCATAAAACACCAGGCCTATCATCACCGTTGGCATTGCAACTAAAGTATTTAGGATCTGATGTAGTAGTCTTTTTCCGGGAAAATGGGTTATTGAGGTGATTATTCCCAATAAAACAGCAGGGATGGTAGCTAATACGGTTGCGATCAACGAGATTTTAATAGACACCCAAGCAATTTGATAAATTTCTGGATCAAAATAAATAATCAGCTGAAAAGCTGATAATAGAGAATCAGAGAAATATGCCATGAATCATCTTTGCCAGTGACCTGACTTGCCACCGCTTTTTTCCAATAATTGTACTGCTTGAATGACCATGCCACGATCCACAGCTTTGCACATATCATAGATAGTTAACAAGGCAATCTGAGTGGCATTTAGGGCTTCCATTTCCACACCGGTCTGACCATTTGTTTGAACTGTAGTCAGACAATGTATTCTATTGTGATTTTTTTCAGCCGTTAATTTTATTTCTACATAAGTAATCGGTAATGGGTGGCAAAGTGGTATAAGTTCTGCAGTTTTTTTACTGGCCATAATGCCCGCAATTCTGGCAATACCCAGAACGTCCCCTTTTTTATGCTGATTATTAACAATCAGGTTTAAGGTTTCTGGGCACATTTCTATATAGCCTTCGGTAATCGCCTGGCGTTGAGTGATTTTCTTTTCACCAATATCCACCATATGGGCTTCGCCAGCTTGATTAAAATGGGTTAGTTCGGTCATATTTATGTATAGTAGTCTGAGTGTTTATTGTAAAGAAATTGTTGATTATGTCGATTAAAGTTCGCTATTTTGCCAGTTTAAAAGAATCTTTGGGACGCTCAGAAGAGGTGCTGGATTTTAAGGATATTGTATCTGTTTTAGATGTATGGAAACAGGCAAATCAGAATCAAAAAATACCAGAAAACATATTGACCGCTGTAAATATGCAATATGTTAGCTTTGATAGCCCTGTCAAAGATGGTGATGAAGTGGCTTTTTTCCCACCGGTTACCGGGGGATAAGTTGCAAGTTAAAATAACCTTGAAGCCTTTTGATCCCTGGAATGAAATACAGCAATTTCAAAATTCAGCGTTACCAATGCGCGGAAAATTTGGGGCTACCAATATTTTTGTTGGAACAATGCGTGATTTTAATGATGGCAGCGATGTTAAAGGAATGAGTCTTGAACATTATCCAGAAATGACCGAAAAAGAGTTGGTTAAAATTGTTCTTGATGCCATGAATAAATGGTCAGTAATGGACGTGTTACTGGTTCATCGAGTTGGAGATGTTTTTCCGGATGATCCGATTGTGCTGGTTGCTGTATGGAGTTCACACAGAGGTGATGCCTTTGATAGTTGCCGATTTATTATGGAAGCATTGAAATCAAAAGCCCCCTTCTGGAAAAAAGAGTTGTTAGTATCAGAGTCGACGCGTTGGGTTGATAAGAATACCGATGGGTATAGTAACTAATGTAGAGCGAACTTTAGTCCGCTATATATTCTGCCTATTGTCTATGCTTGTATGTAGTGTGACGCGTGAACGTCACAGACTGCATTTCCAGGGAGAGGGGGATAATTGAAGATAAGCCTCTGCTAGGTTGTGGGTGAGGTACGAACCCCAACAATGAGGGTGACATCAACAATAAATGTTGGGGTTCCTATCATCACCCACAACCAACGGGATGGTTTAAACTCCTTATGGTAGTGTCGCAGGAGCCTCTCTAATTACATTCTCAGGCTAGAAGAGAGTTGAAACAATTACAATAATGGCGCAATAACCAAAGAAACCACTGCCATTAATTTAACAACGATGTTTAAAGCAGGGCCGGATGTATCTTTGAATGGATCACCAACCGTATCACCACAAATAGCAGCTTTATGTATGTCAGTTCCTTTACCACCGTGAGCACCGCCTTCAATTAATTTTTTGGCATTATCCCAGGCTCCGCCCGCATTGGCCATAAATAAAGCCATTAATACACCAGTAACCAAAGAACCTGCCAGTAAACCACCTAGTGCTTCTTTATTCAGTAAAAACCCGACCAGGATGGGTGTAGTAATAGTTACTAAACCTGGTAATATCATTTCACGTAAAGAGGCTTTAGTAGAAATTTCGATACAACGGGCTGAATCGGGAGGTGTAGTCCCTTCCATTAAACCTGCAATCTCACGAAATTGACGACGCACTTCTTCAACCATATCCTGTGCTGCTTTACCCACTGAGTCCATGGTCATGGCAGCGACTAAAAAGGGAACACAACCACCAATAAATAAGCCGATAACGACCAGTGGATCCAATAAATCAATGACTGATATATTTGCTGCTGCTGCATAGGCTGAAAATAAAGCCAGTGCGGTTAATGCCGCTGAACCAATAGCAAAACCCTTACCAACGGCGGCAGTCGTGTTTCCAATCGCATCCAATGAATCTGTGATTTTTCGAGTTTCAGGACCTAATTTAGCCATTTCGCTAATGCCGCCAGCGTTATCCGCAATAGGGCCATATGCATCAACAGACATGGTTACGCCAGTTGTTGCCAACATGCCAACCGCAGCAATACCGATGCCGTAAAGTCCAGCGCAACTATAAGCCACGAAGATGGCGATACAAATACCTAATACTGGAAGCACAGTTGAACGCATACCTATACCTAAACCCGCAATGATATTGGTTGCAGGTCCAAATTTTGAGGCTTCTGCAATTGCATGTACTGGCGCTTTTGAAGTGTAGTAGTCTGTGACTCGACCAATAAAAATCCCGACTATGGTTCCACCTAATAAGGCATAAAAAGGCCCAGTAACCGAGGTAACTTCACCGTCAATATTAAATTGAACACCAAAAGCCTGGATAACAAGATAGGCAAGAATCAAGAAGATAAGGGCAGCAATCCAGGTAACGCCTTCTAAAGCATGGGCAGGATTAATGTTTTTTAATAGTTGCATGCAAAGAACACCCACAACAGATGCGACTAAGCCAATGATTATCAAGGCCAGAGGCAAGAGTAAAGCGTTTGTTTGCATAGACATATCTACAAAATTTGTAGCGGCTGCTGCGATAGCAATAGTAGCGATAACTGAACCCACATAGGATTCAAAAATATCAGCACCCATACCAGCAGTATCACCCACATTATCGCCCACATTATCGGCTATGGTAGCAGGGTTGCGAGGATCATCTTCTGGAATATTGGCTTCAACTTTTCCAACCAGGTCTGCACCTACATCAGCCGCTTTGGTATAGATACCACCACCGATTCTAGCAAATAATGCGATGGAAGACGCACCCATTGCAAAGCCACTTAAAACAGTATAGTTAGCGGCATTTGAAGGATCTATCCAAGCATAAGCGATTGCTACACCCGTAAGACCTAGGGATGCCACGGCAAGCCCCATGACAGAACCACCACCAAAAGCTACCATTAATGCAGCTCCCATACCTTCTGTATTAGCAGCAGCTGAGGTTCGAACATTGGCGCGTGTTGCGGCTTTCATGCCAAAGAATCCAGCAAACATTGAGCAGCCCGCACCGCCTAAAAAAGCATAAGCTGTTTCATGGTTAATTAGGAAAAAAATCAATGATGCGACGATGACTACAAAAACACCCAGAATTTTGTATTCAGCTTTAAGGAAAACCATGGCGCCATCGTGGATTAATTCAGCAATAGCTATCATTTTTTCTGAACCCGCATCATGAGACAATACGATGCGATAGATTATATAGGCGATAATTAAGCCAATGATGCCCGCATAGGGCCCAATGGAAGCAAAGATATCAATACTCATTAAAATCTCCAGAGTTATTATTATTGTTAGGATAAAAGACTGGAATACAGTCCAAAATTAAAGTGGATTTATATTGGCCTCATTAAATTCAATATTAGATAATGCTATAAAAAATTGAGTATTGCTATAGTTAATTCAAGTTTTTGATAAAACCTTATAAACATATAAGGTTTATTTTTGATAATGTTAAACTGAATTATTTTCGTAATTTAAAAATAAAATCTAAATGCATATTAAAGTTGTGAAAGTTTAAAAACAATGCTCTTTTGAGCTAGAATTGTTCCTATTCTGCGCATTTAATTTTATAAGATGTTTATAAACAGTAGGGTAGGCTTCGCCACCTTCTCTATCCGTTGATTTTTTAATGTATCGGAAAAACAAAGTTTTCTTAATAAATTGCTTTAACTAATTTCCCTAAGATCATCAAGTCAATTTAATTACTTACCCGAATGGCATCATGTTCTCACACACAGTAAATATAAAATGCATTACGCCTATCGGCCTGAACATTGCCATTGTATCTGGCAATTACCCGACAATGTAACCTGGATGCAGCGAAGTGGAATCCAGGATTGAAGTCGTCAAACCCTTGATTCTACTCAGTTACATCAAGACTACATTTAAATGCATCGGAAAAACAAAGTTTTCTTAATAAATTGCTTTAACTATTTTCCCTAAGATCA
>CAYNRB010000091.1:0-11910 GCA_964399475.1 uncultured Methylomarinum sp. | reverse complement strand
TTAAGATAGAGCGGACTTTTAATTATCTGGGTTTGATCTGACTTTACGATAAAAGTACTAACAAACAATGATTTAAAAATCTGTTGGCTTCGTTTATCAAGCAAGGTGTGAGTTAGGTTGCGTTTTTTCGCTACGCTAAAAAATCTAACCCTACCTACTTTTTAGAGTTTTTCCTTGTTCATTCAATTGTCTCTATCCACCGGCAACGTTTTTTTATAATATCTGCAGCGTTTTCATTGCCTATTCCCTTGGCAATTAATGCAACAACTCTGTCATCAGTATCATAACCTATATGTGCTTCCATTGGGTTTGCTAACTTACCTAATCCAAAAATGTCAAAAACATGGGCGACATTAATATTCACATTAGTTACGTCAATACATAATCTTGAATCGATATAGGTTTCAACAAAACCAGGGGGTATGGCATAACTTAAAAGATCATTCGGGTCACTAAATGCAATAATCGGTGTTTTAGTTAACATGCGTTGGGAATAATTATCACCTCCTTTAGTACAGTAAGAATCTTTTTGATCACTCACTTCAGGGAGTTTCCTGCCTAATTGCAACATGGGTAATTGATTGGACATCATATAAATAGGGATGATTTTATTCTTCAACTCCTCTTTTATCAATTTGTTATAAGCATCACCCGAATTTGCACTGGTTTCCAGAGTAGATGCAATTCTTTGCATGCCATCAATTGTAATTCTACTTCCCAGGCTATGCGAAACAAAAGCATATTGATCATTAATTATTGCTGAAATATCGGGTAAATTACAGGTTTTATCAGCATTAGAAGGTAATTCATCCCAATTCCCATAGGTCATCCAGCAAAAAGATTGAGCAAAGGATTTTAGAATATCTTCTCTACTTTCACCTAAATAGATAATAGGATCAGGACTGGTATCATTTGAAAAACGTTTCATCAAATCATTGATTTCAGCACGACGAAAAGAATATTCACCCGAATTATCATAAGCCAAAATATTTTTTTCTTTAGCTGTGATTTCGGACCAGGTTAATTCATAAAATAATATTTCTTGAGATCTGTTTTTATCTAAATACCGATTAACGCGGAGATTACCCAGTGATTTATCAGGATCTGCAGGGTCTGAAAGTTTTAAATTTTTGTGTTCTTTAGCGGTAACAGTCAAGTCGAGTTCTTTTGCTAATTTTTCAAAAAATTCTGTTGAATACCCTGGTTTATGTTCACCAACGCCATGAACCATTAAAACTTTCATCTTGCCCTTTGAATTATTTAGATGCGGGTTTAATCCTTCAAAACTTTCTCCCCATACCTCACACATTCTGGTATCTTCAGATTCTTGTTTTTCAAGAATAGCCTCGGTTATGCCTTTGCTAAAGCTTGAGCAACCGGAAACTAAAATACTTACCAATCCAATAAAAAAAATACTGTAGTAGTTGGTCATGTTTTTTGTTGTTGTTTATTTTCGTTAATAGCGAGAATTAGACTGTATGATTTCAGGGTACTGAAAGTACACACTATCAGTAATTATTAATAATCAAGTTAGGGTAAGGAAATCTTATAAGTTATTCATTTTCCTTTCCTGAGCAAAATTTAGTTAGGTTAGGTTTGAATTTAACTTGACAATATTAATGCAATTTAATAATTAACTATATTTTATTGACTAGAGCGATTACAATCCCCAGTCTTTAATGCCAATATAATGTTCATAGTGAAAATAAAATCAGTCATATTTTTAGTTTTGTGGGTTTTCTTTCATCCAGTCTATGCTCAAGATCTTGTTGAGACTTTTGAGCTTGCTCTTCAAAGAGATCCTGTACTTAAAAGGGCATATTACACGCAACTTTCAGTAGGCGAAAGCAAATCTCAGAGTATTGCTCGTTTATTACCCTCTATTTCAGCATCTGGAAGTAGTAGTCGCGAACATCTAAATAATAAAAAAAGTAATTTTCAGGGTTCAGTTGTTCAAAAATTTGGAACCCATAGGTTTTCTGTTAATTTTACTCAGCCTTTGTTTCATTGGGATCATTGGGTGGGTTTGAGTCAATCAGATAATCGCATTGCTCAGGCCGAAGCAGAATATCAGGCGGAATATCAAAATCTTATCGTTAAAACCACAGAAGCTTATTTTAATATTCTATCCGCTAAAGATAATCTTGAATTCGCTTTAGCAGAAAAAACCGCAATTGAAAGGCAATTAGACCAAGCAAAGCAACGTTTTGATGTGGGTTTGATTGCCATTACTGATGTCTTTGAAGCCCAGGCTGGATTCGACCAGGCTACTGCAAATCAAATTCAAGCCGAAAATGAATTAGATGATACTAAAGAAGCATTAAGGGAAATTATCGGAGAGAATGATGCCGATATACTGAGTTTAGGGAAACAAATAAACTTTTCCCCACCTGAACCTAACGACATTAGTGAATGGTCACGCATTGCTGAAACCAATAACAATAATATTATAGCGGCATTAAATCAGACAGAAGTGAGTAGAAAAGAAGTTTCTATTCAACAATCAGCACATCTACCCACTCTTGATATTGTGGCAGATTATAATCTTCAGGATGATACCAGTCTATTTGGTTTTAAAGGCGATACGCGGAGAGTAGGTGTACAGATTAATGTTCCTCTGTTTCAAGGTGGGTTAGTCAGTTCAAAAACGCGACAAGCTCAATTTGATTATCAAGCTTCAAGAGAAAATTTTTTAAGTACAAAAAGGCAAGTAAAACGTCAGCTCAGAAATGCTTTTCGTGACATTATTTCTAGTTTAAGTCGGGTAAAAGCTTTGCAAGCCACTGTGGATTCAGCAGAAAGTGCACTTGAAGCGACTGAAGCAGGCTATGAAGTTGGAACGCGTACGCTAGTCGATGTGCTTGCAGAACAACGAAACTTGTATAGAGCAAAAAGAGACCATTCAAGAAGTCGATATGATTATTTAATCAATGGCATAATTTTAAAACAAACAGCCAGTAGTTTAACAGCGCAAGATCTAGATCTTATCAACCAATACCTGCTTAAATAAATAGACTCTATAATACCTATCTATCCTACCTTTAGCAGGATCAGCATTGATGTACGCAACTATTCTTGCATTAATTTATAAAATTATAAAATGCTGTATTCCTTTTTACTGATTCGATAATTGGCTATAAAGTTTGGTTAAAGCTACTTTTAATTCTTGTTTATTTTTTGCTCATAGGCTTTTAGTTGTTGCTCTGTTGCTTTAACTTGAAATTTGCCCTTCCATTCTTGGTAAGGCATACCATAAACCATTTCTCTTGCATTTTCGTAATCCAGAGTAATTTCCTGTTCAATGGCCTCAGCTGTTAGCCATTTGGCTAAACAATTTCTACAAAAACCTGCCAGTATCATTAAATCAATATTTTGAACATCCGTGTTGTGTTGTAGGTGAGAAACTAAGCGTCTAAATGCAGCCGCTTCAAGTTCTGTTTTGCTAATCTTGTCCATAAAAAGTCCAAATTTGAACATTCTAGCAGAAACAATTGTCAACTCATGTATAATAAAAATAATTCTCTTTAGTTACACCTTAAAATGGAAATTCATAGTTCATCTTTGTCTTTTGTAGCACGTAGATTAAAAGCAAACGAATTTAATGATGATCAGAGATTTTCAAACAACAATGATAGTGAAGCAACGCAAAATAAAACTAAATTAAGATTACTTTCCTCGGCCGAAATTGAGAGTGATATTAATAGCGATGATTTTAAACAACTTTCTGTCAATATAAATCAACAAGAAAACTTATCAACCGATCCTCGCTCTCAACGTGCAATCAATGCTTATATTCAAGAAAATATCCAGCCACTAAAAAATCAACGTTCCGAACTCATTTCTAAAATTGATTTCTTTGTCTAGCTATTCAAACACCTGGCTTTCTTTTCATTAAACAACATAATCATGAAGCAACTTTTTGAATTCATTCCTGTTATTTTATTTTTTATCGCTTATAAGTTCTATGATATTTATGTCGCCACGGCAGTTGTCATTGTCGCAACAGTTATTCAAGTAGGTGTTACCTGGTTTATTGATAAAAAAGTAAAGCCAATGCAATTGATTACCTTAGGACTGATTCTGGTTATGGGTGGCGCAACGCTTTATTTACAAAATGAACAATTTATAAAGTGGAAGCTGACTATCATTGAATGGTTGTTTGGAATTGCCTTTTTAGGCAGCCAGTTTTTTGGAAAAAAAACCTTTGTAGAAAGAATGATGGGCGCTAGTTTAGAATTACCAGACCCTATCTGGAACAAATTGAATGTTATGTGGGCCAGTTTCTTTATTAGTGTTGGTTTTATCAATATTTATGTTATGCAAAATTACAATACGGATGACTGGGTCACTTTTAAAACATTTGGCGTACCGGGTCTGATGCTGATATTTATCATTCTTCAAATGTGTTTTATTTATAAATATCTCCTAGAAACAGAGGAATAATATAGCGTGTTATATACAATTATAAGTGAAGATGTTGCCGACAGTCTTGAGAAAAGATTATCTGCTCGGCCTGCACATCTGCAACGATTAGAACAGTTACAAAAGCAAGGAAGGCTGGTTTTAGCAGGGCCTCATCCTGCCATTGATAGCAATAACCCTGGTGCTGCTGGATTTACCGGAAGTTTGGTGGTTGCTGAATTTGCAGATCTTGGTCAAGCTCAAGCATGGGCAGATATTGATCCTTATGTAACTGCAAATGTATATTCACAGGTTTCAGTAAAACCCTTTAAACAAGTATATCCACAATGATAACTGATCTTATTAAACAAAAACTTAACGATGCCATTAAACCGCAATTGTTAGAATTAATTGATGATAGTGCTGCTCATGCCGGTCATGCTGGTGCTAAAAATGGGGGAGGGCACTACAACATTACTATCGTTGCTGAAATATTTGATGGGAAATCATTAGTCCAAAGGCATCAATTGATTTATCAAGCGCTTAATGACTTAATGAAAAAAGAAATTCATGCATTAGGCATTAATGCATTATCACCTTCAGAAAATAAATAAAGGAAACCCTTAAATGAATAAAAAACTTATACCCTTGATTTTAGCCAGCTCATTTCTAGTGGCATGTAATGATAAAGCACCATCAGCTGCCGCTGGCACTTCTATTACTGTCAACAAAGAAGATGCAATTGCATCAGTTAATGGCACCTACATTAGCAAGAATGCCTTGACAATTTTAGAAACTGAACTTTCACAGCGTGGACGCGGTTCGCAATCTTTTCCACAAGAAAAGCTGATTGAAGAGTTGGTACAAAGAGAGTTGTTAATTCAGGAAGCTGTACAAAAAAAGCTGGATACTTCGAGTGAATTTATAGAGCGTATGGCAACCATTAGAAATTCCTTGTTATCCCAGGCTGCGATTCAAGATTATATGAAATCCAATCCAGTTACTGATGCTGAAATACGTGCTGAATATGAAAAAAATATTTCTACTTCGGGTACAGAATTTAAAGCTCGACATATTCTGCTTAAAACTGAGGAAGAATCAAAAGCTATCATCGAAGAGTTAAATAAAGGTGCTGATTTTGCTGAATTAGCTAAAACTAAATCTACAGGCCCTTCCGGCCCAAAAGGTGGAGATTTAGGTTGGTTTAATCAAGGCCAGATGGTTCCTCCTTTTTCTGAAGCAGTGGTTGCTCTGGAAGATAATAAATACACATCTGAAGCTGTTAAAACTCAATTTGGTTGGCATGTTATTTTAAGAGAGGGTTCAAGAGCACAGACTCCACCCCCATTTGAATCGGTAAAAGAGCAGATTCGTCCGATGTTACAACGTCAAAAAATGCAGGCATTTCTTGATTCATTAAAAAATCAGGCTAAAATTGTAATATTATTGCCTGATGTTGAAGAAAAAAAACAGACAATGGCTGAGAAAGTTATAAATACTACCAAAGATGTTGCTGCTCAAGCGACTAAAGAATTAGTTGATGTAGCAACTACTGCTAAAGATAAGGCAGGAGAGGCAGTTAAAGATTTGTCTGATGGAGCAAAAGATACTGCGGGGCAAGCAGCTAAAGGTTTAACTGATGTGGTGAATTCTGCTAAAGACGCGGCAGGGCAAGCGGCTAAAGATTTAACTGAAAAAGCGTCAGAAACTGCCGATAAAGTGGGTTCTGATGTTGTGAAATCTTTAGATGCAGTTATTCAGTAATCTTAGGTGTTCTTCGTGTGGTTTCCATAGCTCAAGAGACTAAGGTTGTTGCTAAAAAATATATTATTAGCCTAATCGCACGAAGAATATGTTTGGATTTATTGTAATTTTTGAGGAATATTATGGATTGGACTTTAGAAACAATTAATGAATTATTATCTAAGCAAGCAGAATGGACTGTTTCAGTTGAATCAGACTGTTTACTGATAACCAATGATGAAGAAATTGAAGTTTTTTTAACGCTTTGTGGAGAACAGATCATAGCAGAATCGTTATTAGCGTCCGTCAGTCAAGTTAAAAACAGCGCTGCATTTAATGATGAAATCCTAAGAACACATAAGCTTTTTCCATTGACGACTATGGGTATTGTTACTATCAATTCAGTTGAATATTATGCCGCTTTTGGAGCGCTTTCATCTCAATCAAAATCCGAATCAATAGTCTTAGAAGTTGATTTTTTATTTCAAAATGTTGTTGGTATGTTAGATGCCTACGAAAAATTTATTTAAATTCAGAGGTGTTTTATGAGTGTCTGGTTAAAATTAGTTACCGCAGTAAGAGGTGGAGCAAATGAGGCAGCAGAAGCTGTTGCAGATTCACAGGCTTTACGTATTCTGGATCAGGAGATTCGTGAGGCAGAATCAGAAATAGGAAAATCCGAACATGCTTTAACCTCTATTATTGCTAAACAAAAACTCGCTCAGCGAAAAGTAAATGATTTTCTTGCATCAATTACAGAGCATGAAGGCTATGCTGGGCAAGCGCTCGAACAAGGCAATGAAGCGTTGGCTCTGGAAATTGCAGAAAAAATTTCAGACTTGGAACAACAAAATGAGACAGAGCAAGATTTTTTAAATCAATTCGCCTCATCTGCAGAAAATTTGAAACATTCCATTCAGGAAACCAAAAGAAATATGCGCCGTATGAAACAACAAGTTGATACGGTTAAGGCAACTCAGTCTGTACAAAAAGCCCAGTCTTCTCTTGCCTCAAGACATTTGGGGGCAAACAGTCGTATGAAAACAGCCTCAGAATCGTTAGAGCGCATCAAAGCAAAACAAGCACAGCGTTCTGCAGAATTAGAGGCGGCAGGTGAATTGGCTCTTGCAGATTCTGGTGATGATCTTAAAGCTAAATTAAAGTCTGCGGGTATTACAGGATCATCTTCAGGTCAAGATGTTCTTTCCCGATTACGAGCTAAACAAATTGAATATAATCCTGAGCAGAAGTAGCAGCTGGTTTAAAAAGGCATCACGCTGGGTTGTTTTTGTTCAGCCTGATCAAGAATAAGGTTATTATAAACAATTAATGGCATCAAATAACTGAGGAGGTTTCAGTTTGGGCGCGCTTTTTGTGTTTCAGTCATTGCAACTCATGTACGGAGTGCTAAAACATGTTTTAGCACGCCGGAAACATTAGTTATCAATATATCCCACTGTTTGAAATAATAAATTCTTTGTCAAATATTAATACTTTTGCCTATGTGGATTTTTATCCGGCTAAAAAATTTTTTTACGCATTATTTTTTTAATTTAAATGGGCTGGTCATTACCTTTATCTTGGCTACCTATTTTTTAATTAACTGGGTATTGCTTTTTTTATGTCAGGAAAAGAATTTAATACTGTTTGAAAATTATCTTTATTGGATGATTGTCACCGCTTCTACAGTGGGCTATGGAGATTTATCACCCGAAACAACGGCAGGAAAATATGTTGTCGCTTTTTTCACCATCCCTTTTGGCTTAAGCTTATTCGCATTGATCATTGGGCGTGTTGCAGTTTTTTCTGCCACTCAATGGAAAAAAGGAATAAAAGGATTAAGAAGATTGAATATAGAAAATCATATCGTAGTGATTGGCTGGAATCAAAAACGCACACTGCATCTGCTTAATTTATTGATAACAGAAACTCGGCAAGATCAACAAAGAAATATATTGCTCTGTACAACAGAGGATATAGAAAACCCGCTTCCTGAACATATCAACTTTATAAAAGTCAGTAAATTCAATGATCAGGAAGAAATGCAGCGTGCTTGCATAAACAAAGCATCAGCAATTATTATTGATACTAAACTTGATGATGTTACCTTGACCACGGCTTTGTTTTGTTCTAGCCTAAATCCTGATGCCCATCTTATTGTCTATTTTTCAGATGAATCACTGAGTGAACTATTAAAAAAACATTGTCCACAGGCCGAATGTACACCTTCACTTTCGGTCGAAATTCTGGTTAAAGCAGCAATGGATCCTGGTTCCAGCCTTTTACATCATGAGCTATTAAACGCTGGGAAAGGGGTTACTCAGTATTCGGTTCAATATCCTGATAATGCTGAGTCTATCAAGATGAGTTTTTTCTTCAGTCAATTTAAACAAGCTTATGATGCGACCATTATTGCAGTCATGAAAAATGATCCTCAAGATATGATTATTAACCCAGCCCTTCAAATGGAGGTTTCTCCTGGAATGACTATTTACTATATTGCAAAAAAACGAATTAATAATGTAGACTGGCAGGCATTTTATGTTTGATTTTTTAAAAAAAGAGGAGCCTGATACCTCTCTTGATATACCACAAGTTTTAGGTTTAAAATTGGGCGGTGCAATAGAATTTAATGAATTAAAATTCAAATTGCTTGCGCCTCAATTAACTATTGAAAATATAGAAAAAACTCAATTAATTCAGGCGGTAGGTGTTGTTAAACTAGATGATAATCATTTTATCCTGCGTTATTACACAGATGATGATGGTTTTTTACAAGTTGTATTAGACGGCGGTTTGACTGATAACTATATTACTGATGTAAAACTTTGGTATTTTTATGATACGGTAGGTGTAAGTTCAGATCAGCAATGGGAAAATCAGCTGAGTAATGAAATCAGTCAAGAAAAAATCATTCTAGATGGTCATACTTTTCAGCGTTATTGGAATGATTCATCAGGCAATCCGCCAGTGGCAATGACTGAAACCACCTATTCAGAAGATGAAAGTGAATCAGAAACTGATCAGTTTGTAATGCTTTATCATCGAGAACTGGAAAACAATCTTGTCGAATTTTTAATGGTCAGCGGTGAAGAATTGGAAACACAACATCAATTGGAGCATTGCATAGTCAGGAGTACGGGAATTAATGTATCTTCTGCTGATTTTGAGATTATTGCCTAGAAATAGTCAACGGTTTTACAAGGCCACTTTTGTAGCTGGCTTTACCTATGAGAAAGACAACTTGCTGTAAATTGCGCAATTATAACTGTGCGAAATAAAATTCTAACCACCACATATTAGGGGAATAGAAATGGATTTATTACAATCATCTGTAACAGGCTTAGTGAATTTTTCAATCTACTTTGGGCTTTCACTGGTCTTATTGTTGTTATTTAAACTGATTTATTCATTGATAACGCCGTATGATGAGTGGGCGTTAATTAAGGAAAACAATACGGCTGCGGCCACCGCATTTGTGGGCGCAATTCTAGGGTTTTCTCTGGCATTAGCCAGTGCAGTATCCAATTCGGTATCAATATTTGATTTTGTTATTTGGGCAGTCGTAGCATTATTAGCACAGTTAATCGCATTTCTCATTGTTCGTTTATTCATGCCTAAAATTGTACAACGGATCAACAAAGCTGAATTGTCTGCAGGTATTGTTTTAGCAGGTATCTCTATAGCAATAGGTGTAATAAATGCAGCTTGCATGAGTTACTAATTCTCTTTATTCAAGGAGCTGACAATGAAACGCACAAAAATTATTGATTTACAAAAAATGCGCAAAGCGCAACCCGTCAGTCTGGCACTTGTTAGCACCTTATTATTTACTGCATGTGGTGATTCTAATGAGAGAGAGGCTGTTGTTTACCGAAATAAGACCGAATGCATTAAAGAAAACCCTGATCAGTCAGAACAATGTCAACAAGCTTACAATGCGGCTTTAAAAGAAGCAGAATCATCTGCACCCAAATATGAATCCAGACATTCATGCGAATCTGAATTTGGATATAACCGTTGTGTTCGATCCTCTCAAAATAACTGGTTCATGCCTGCATTAGGTGGTTTTATGTTAGCCAGGGCATTGAATAATAATTATTACAATAGTAATCGATATGATTACGCTCGCTCTACACCTGTTTATTATCATAATAATAGTTGGGTTGGAGGCAATGGAACTCGCTATGGATCAACTTATAATAGAACAACAACCGTTCCAGAAAAAGCATTTAATCCGAAGCCTAGAGTGACTAAAACAATTTCCAGAGGTGGGTTTGGCTCAACAGCACAGGCGAAATCGTCTTGGGGTGGCTCTTGGGGATCTAAGGGGCGGTCATATGGAGGCTAGGTTTTGCAACGTATAAAAACCGTTGAACGTGAGCATTGGAGGGAACAAGCGGAAGAATTTGGTTTTAAATTTCATACCCTTTATGGTGAGCCTTATTGGGATGAATCAGCTTATTATCAGTTTACTTTAGAACAAATTGAGAATGATCTGGAAGACCCTACTGAAGAAATAGGTCAGATGTGTTTGCAGGTTGTTGATCGAGTAATTCGGGATGAAAAGCTGTTAAAAAAATTTCAGATTCCTGAAGAGTATTGGGATTATATTAAACAAACCTGGGACAACCAAGAACCCAGTTTATATTCCAGGCTAGACCTTGCATATAATGGTACGGGTTCTGCTAAATTTTATGAAAATAATGCGGATACACCCACGAGTGTCTACGAAACAGGTTTTTGGCAATGGCTGTGGTTACAAGATAAGCAAACAAGTAGTGAAATAGATCTGAAAACTGATCAATTCAATTCCCTACAGGAAAAACTGATTGATCAGTTTGCTATTATCCATAAAAAACATCCTGATGAGATATTGCATTTTACCTGTTGTAAGGATACGGAAGAAGATAAAGGAACGGTACAATATTTACAGGATTGCGCCGAACAAGCAGGGATACCTTGCGAGTTTGTCTATCTTGAAGATTTGGGCAGAGCAGAAGATGACTGTTTAACAGATTTGAACAATCAAGTTATCACCTGGTTATTTAAGCTATATCCTTGGGAATTCATGTTTCGCGAAGAATATGGAGAATTGATTTATAAATCGCAGGTTGATTTTCTAGAGCCTGGGTGGAAGTCACTAATCTCAAACAAAGCGCTATTACCGATATTATGGGAAATGTATCCCAATCATCCCAATTTATTGCCTGCTTACTTTGAAGGTGATCCGCAGTGCAATTCTTTACAGAAATACGTTAAAAAACCCCTGTTCGCTCGCGAAGGTTCAAATATCTCTATTTTTAAAAATGGAAAAATGTCTTTCAATAGCGAGGGTCCTTATGGAGAAGAGGGATATATCGTTCAGGCATTTCATCCTCTCCCCCGTTTCGAGAATAACTATACGCTGATTGGCTCATGGTTAGTAGATAATAAAGCAGCGGGACTCTCTATTCGTGAAGACAGTACACTTATTACCCAGGATACCTCTCGTTTCTTACCCCACGTAATTGTTGATTAAGCGTAGAAGATGCTATAAATCTCTTTT
Organism: uncultured Methylomarinum sp.; assembly: GCA_964399475.1. GTDB lineage: Bacteria > Pseudomonadota > Gammaproteobacteria > Methylococcales > Methylomonadaceae > QPIN01. The sequence continues at coordinate 218 of CAYNRB010000091.1, read as the reverse complement.
TCTTATCCATTTAAATTAAAATGAGATAACTTAAGATGGGTCAACAAGGAGTGTAATACTGCTTACTTTAGGCGTAAGGATTTAATGACTTGCGGATTTTGATTTGCCTTTTGACGCCAGAAAAGCAAAACTAAAATAGTTGCGTCCTGCTATGTGCCTGTTTCACTAAGGAGCGAGGATTAAATAATATCCGAATTTTGACTTGTATTTTTGTCCGT
>CAYNRB010000090.1:0-11931 GCA_964399475.1 uncultured Methylomarinum sp. | reverse complement strand
GCTTCCTATTTTACCATTTATGAGTAAGTTTTTCTTTTTTTAGCACCTTCCGCTATCCAAGATGTCTTTATTGGGATGGTGCCGAGTGATTTTCATGGTGACTTGTTAGTGATGTCACTTGTGGCTCTACTAAGGTAACGCGCAATAAATAACCTACCAATATTGCGACGTATTTTTGTTTGCCTTTGGCGTTGCTACGTAGGGCACATAGCGAGCTATGTAACCGAAGTGGCAACGCCAAAGGCGGATAAAAAGGCAAGCAAGATTGGTGGGTTATTTATTTCGTGTTGCCTAAGTAGACGAGACTCAGGATAGTGTTGTATTTATTACAAACTGACTTCAGGGTGTCTATCATGAAAAACTTATCACTTCATTTACAAGTAGCGGTTGATGTCGGCTGCCATGATCATTATGTGGTTATCGGCCTGTCAACCACCGGAATTCTGGATGAATTCTCTATTACTCATACGCCTTCAGGGTTCCAAGAATTTTTTAATCGTATTGAGTTACAAAAAACGCCTATGGCAATCTGCGAGTAGATGTTGCCATGGAAGGCTACAATGGCTGGGCTCGTCCTCTGGATCAACTCGTTCAGCAACAGGGATACCAGCTGTACAACGTCAACAACCTGAAACTGGCTCGCTTTAAATAGATCTTTCCTGCTCCGGCAAAAACCGATTCGGTCGACGCACGTAAAATGCTCGAACTCTTTCAGCTTCAAGAATCCTTACCGCTTGCTAAAGGTGTTCTACAAGCGGTATTGCCTGTGCCCGAAGTCAATCGACGCTTAAAATGCCTGACGCGGCGCAGACGTCAAATAGTCAATGAAAAGATCATTGTACAAAATCGGATGCTACCTGATCTACAGGCAATATGCTCTACTCTTTTAGACTTAACGGGAAGTATTGACAACCTTTGGTTTCTACACTTTCTTACCTGTCGTGGCGAATTACCTAAATTACTTCGATTGCAGTCCAAAAGTTTATTGACTATTTCGGGAATTGGCTTGAAATATATGAACCAGATTCTTGGCTGGCAAAAAATAGCTGTATTTTTTAACGATGTCGACGAAGTTGGTTGTATGATTCAAGAGGATGCACAACATCTACTGGATTTGATCGCTTCTATCAAAACGTTAGATAATAAAATTACTCAACAGTTGAAAAGTTCTGTGGCTGCACAGCATATCAATTCGATTCCGGGCTTTGGTCTAGTGTGTAGCGCTGAATTGGCTGGAGAGATTGGTACTTAGTCCGCTTCCCGAAACAGAGTAGTTTCTCAATTTACTTGGGTATGTCCCCATTGGATAGTCAGTCGGGTGGTTATCAAGGTACCAAATCTCCCAAACACGTGAATACTCGCGCTCGAAAAGCAATGATGACAGCTGTCTGCCGACACATAGCTGTTGTTCCTGAATCTCTTGCTTACTATGATAAAAAACGTGCTGAAGGCAAAAGTCATAATAAGGCTATTTAGAGGCATTGGGTCGCCATATGTCACGCGTCATATGGTCTATGTTGCGCCATGATCGTGATTATGAACTTACCTGTAAGGGTGCAATTAAAGGAGACTGCTTAGCACCGCTTATGCGTACAATTTCAGTTAATTGAAATAGAGATTGAATTCAATCTGAAATAATAGTTAGGGAGCATTAATAGCCAGCCCCCATTTTTTTCTCTGGCTTGACTAGAGAGGAAAGTTTGCGGATTAAATCTTTTATATTTTTTGAGAGATAACTTGAAAATTCTAGAGGGATGTTCAGATCCCGAATTAAGAATTGATTGCCTGAGCCCTATTTTGGACATTCAAGCCTACGTACTCTGACCATGCTTAGTAAAAATTATTATTTGCAATTCGGAACCCCATGTTTTTATGACGCCATGTTTTTTGTCATTACAATCCTATGTATTAATTACAACCAGTTCTCAAATTGTAGCAAGGGTACGCGTTTAAAATGGCGTACATTATTAGTGATTAGGGTCAAATTATTCGCAATTGCAATTGATGCAATTTCCAGGTCAGCTAAATCTAACGGCGTTCCCCGTTTCTCAAGTTCAGCTCGAATACGACCGCAAACATAAGCAGCCTTAGTATCAAAGCCTAGTATATTTACAGCAGGCAATAAAATTGATTCCAAATTATTTAAGTGATATTCAGGTCGTTGGCTTTTTTCTGCGCCATAGACAATTTCAGAAATCGTAATAGTAGAAATATACTGCTGATCTTTAGATACATTTGCTAATTTTGCTAACAGGTTTTGTGAGGGTCTAGGCTTAACAATATTGGTAATAATGTCTGTATCAAAGAGAAACATCTCGTCCTTTCCGACCACTTTGACGTAAAGTTTCTATTTTACCCATGGCATCAGCTACTTCATCAAACCCTTGCCATTTCCCCGCTATTGCGGCTAAACCTTGTTTCTCCTCATATTGTTCTAGTATTTTTAAGTCATCAAGACTAACAAGTGCTGCAACTGGTTTATTACGCTTAGTGATTATAAATCGTTCATGTGAAAACTGGCTCTTAGCAATAAGTTCTGAAATGTGAGATTTTGCTTTTGCTACCGGAATGGAGGTGAGGGACATGATGTATTCCTAAATTATTATATTTAGGTCATTATGACTTGTTCACTATTATTATTCAAATCAGCTTAGCTGGAAAATCTATTTTAGATTATGTTTTTTCTAACCTTAAATATTCAATAATTGCAATGATCGTGGGGGGATAGTTAAATTGAATTATTCATTACAAAATTCAAGAATAAAGACTCTCCCTCTTGATCTGACCCTCGCTACATCCAGGCTACTTGTTACGTATTCTGACCATGCTTAGGAGCGAGGATTTAATAATATCCGAATCTTGGCTTGTCTTTTTGTCCGTCTTCTGCGTTGTAGAAACAGTTGCATAGCTCGCTATGCGCCCGTTTCTACGCCTTGAAGACGAACAAAAATCCTGCGCCAAACTTTCGGATATTATTAAATCCTCACTCCTTAGTAAAATTTATTATTCGCAATTCGGGATCTGACTCCTGTTTGTGAAGAGGGATAGTTCTTTCCATCGCGCTTCATTCATGGAATGATTTCCATTCTCTATACCAAAGCATAATTCACCATATGTTACCGATGAAATGCAAATATTTTGTGTAACTTGGAATTTATGTCGCAGTTTATCTGAATGCTTTTTTAAAACGTAAATACACATATCTGTGTCGAACATATACATTAATCGAAATTACGCTCTTGTGGTGGAGCCTCATCCCTGTCTCTTAAAAAGTCATCACCAAAGCTGGATTTAGAGTCAAAAAACTCATCCTATGTTGAGTTTTTTAGCAGAAATGATATATTGTGCCCCTGTTTTGAAATATAAACCTCATCAGTATCAAAACGATATTCCTTGGGTAGACGTACGACTTGGCTTTGACCATTCATAAAATATTCTCCTTCAAATAGTACATATCAAAAGGTATATATTGATTAAGAATATTAGGGGTCAGAGTAATATTGTTATAACTCTACTCTGATACTAATATAGCTTACTTAACGAATAAAATATAAACAAACTATGGTGTGGATTGTAGGTTCAGAACTCCTGATCTCGGAGATTTATAATGAGACCATGAAACTCATAAGGTATCATAAAGATTAAAAGAAATATTTAACAACCATTTGATAAAGTTAGGTTATTTATGTTTTTATAAATTTTTTTCCGCGACCACACAACCCTTGTTTTAAAAACAAGTCTCATAATAAATTCTTCTCAGAAATCATATTTTAATGAAGAATTTTACCATATTGTCTTATAAGCTTATGACTTTAAAGGTTTATAAAACTTCACAGCCCATTATTAGGAATTGCCGAGATCAGGAGTTCTGAATTTGTGGTTTTACCATGATTAATATTGATCAGCGCTTTATTCAGAAAAACCGTATTATCATGAAAAACAAGTAGTTTATTGTAAATAACTAACCTCAAAAAACAAAGCATTAGCCAGCTCAGGATAATTTTCTGACATGTCATCAAGAGCTAGAATAATTCGATCATCTAAATTCAGACTGCTTATCTGACCCGTAGTAAAAGGTTTAAATGCAATGCCATAAGCTTTTTCTATTTTAAACCCAGTATTTTCAAGCACATCTCGCCATTTCTGATATGTCCACAAGCGCTGGTGTCCAAATGCGATATCTGTTTCAGATAATTGTTCAATGTTATCTAGCATCCCTGCCTGATTAGCCAGCAAACGATGCATGGATGATGCGCTAGGTACGCCGATATAAATTCTTCCCGTTTTGGTCAAAAATTGCACATATTGCTGGAGAATAGTGGCAGGGTCATCAACGTGTTCTAGGATAAAACCCATACCGATATTAGCGAATTTCTCTGTACTGGAAAAGCGTTCAAATAAAGTTTCTATTATCTCGACATTTTTATGTTTCCCAGTGTATTCATTGACTAAAGTTGATGCACCTTCCAGAACAACTACTCGTTTAAAATTGTGACTGAGTTGATCCAGAGTAACACCATGACCAATACCTAGCTCCAGATAACTGTCTAAGTTAAGGCTGTGTTTAATGCACAGATTGGCATAGCGATATAATCCACGCTGATTTTCATTATGGAATGGATCATTACTGTAAGTATTGACAAACTGGTTAAGGTTTTTTGCCTCATTCATCGTCGTTTTTCCCCTGATAAATGGTTTTAATGATGGCTCTGGGTCTTTGTTTTACTTCATCATAAATTTTCCCAAGATACAAACCAAGAATCCCAGTACAACTGATAATGGTGCCGCAAATAAAACTAGCTGAAAGAATAATCAGAGTTGAATTACTGAGTGTCTGAATAGAAAAAAAAACACTGAATAGAGTAACCATGCTTGCAAGACTAGAAAAACCCAGTATAAAAAACCCGACAATAAACATATATTCCAGAGGTCTTGAGGAAAATGATGTGATGCAGGTCAGGAATAATTTGATTTTTTTAATGAAGGTATAACTGCTTTGTTTTTTTGAAAGCTTTTGAATCGGTACCGCCTGTTGATTAAAACCAGCGTGTGACATAATCCCTGCCACAAATAGGTTTTTTTCCGGATATTGAATCACAGCATCTACAAACTGTCTTTTCATTAGCCTTATCGTAAGCAGATTTTCTGGAATAGGCGTTTCACTTAATTGATTAAATGTTCTATAAAAAATGTACCCTGGATAGCGTTCAAGCCAACTACCCTTCCTGGTTTTCTGAACGCCATAGACCACATCAATTTCTGATTCTGAGGTTAATAGTTTCCAGAATTGCTCTAACAATTCTGGTTTTTCTTCCAGATCTGAGTCTAAAATAAAAACATAGTCACCATGACTGTGCTCTAGCCCTACCATACCCGCTTCATGGTGTCCAAAGTTTCTGGATAAATCAATAATTGTCAGTCTTGGATCTGTTTTCTGCAATTGCAATGCTTTAGTCAGTACTTTATCGGGTGAACCATCATTGACCAGAATAAATTCATAATCGTCGGTAATTTTTGAACTGACAGCAGATACTCTTTGATAGAACTCTGCAAGATAAGGTTCAGATTGATATAAGGTGGAGACTATAGACAGTTTCATCAAAAATCCTTTTCAGTAGCAAAAGACTTCATAAATCGAGTAGCCTCAGACCCATGATTAAAAATCAGATCTAATATAGATACGCCATGCTCAAAAGGTGGATAAAGCTGATGATATTCTGGGTAGTCAGAATAATCCATCCAGCTGACTTTGATGGAAGCGTCTACAAACAAGTCTTCATCCAGATAGTCCTTTGCGGCTGGCCCTGAAACATATTCACCGGCCTTGCTTGCCTGACATAATGATAATAAGCGTTCAGTTTTTCCTTCTGCACAAGGATAGTCTGTTGAATAGGTTAAAACCGTATCAATATTTAATATTTCATTGATGGCTACCAGGAATTGATAATTTATTTGACTCAAATGCGTTTCCTCAGAAGAAAGATATAAGGCTTCAAACCTGTCTTTATAGGTTTTAAAATATTTGCATCGGCCATAATTTCTGAGCAGACTTTGCCAATGTTTTTTAGCCCAATCAGGATCTGCTACTTCAGTTTCAGATATTTTCTGATGTCTTCGGCTTTGCTGTTTAACGGGTATAGTCAGCCATAACAGTCCATTGGGGGTTTTAATGACATTTCTGTTGCGCCAATCACGTTTTGTGTACTGCATATCATCATAGATAACAAATTCATCTACATGATTAATAAGGTCAAAATAACCTTTCCACGGGATGTAATTGGATTGTAGTATAGCGACTTTTTTACTACTCAATTGCATATTATCTTCTGATTGCTGGGTAATTGTTTATACATATATTTCAGAAAGAGGATTCTTAAGTTTAGAGACGAATGTTGTTTACTTAATTGAGTGGGGGGGGGTTAATAAAAAACATCTTAATAATGTAGGTTGGGGTAGATTTTTTAGCGTAGCGAAAAAACGTAACCCAACATCACACTGATTAACCCAACCTACGATCTAAATTAATGTTTGTTCACATTTTAACAGTTAAGAAAGTAGTATTGGATTCAGTGTGCTTATTTTTATCGAATATTGTCTGGGCTATCTAATTTTATTAAAATACTGAGAATGGAGAAAATAAAAATCAGCTATAAAGAGTCGACATGATATCATGAAGGGTCTTTACTAATGGCGTTCTTAATAGATTTTTAAATAAATACACGATCTATACTGTGTATTGTTAATGCTCAATTTCGAAAAGTCGTTTTATATTAGATAGCCCAGTTTTAAAGGCAAAATCTATCATTGTTGGAATAGTTAATTCCACATAAAATCAAGGTATCAGTAAGTAATTTCTAGTGGAAAAAATACCCTTAAACAAACCCTGTGTAGCTGGCAATGAATTGAAATATATTCAGGAGGTTATACATTTAAATAAATTATCTGGCGACGGAATTTTTACAGATCGTTGCCAGAAAATAATTGCACAAAATTTACAAGCGAAAAAAGTTTTCCTGACGCCTTCGGGTACTGATTCTTTAGAAATGACTGCTCTTTTAGCCAATATAAAACCGGGCGATGAAATTATTATGCCCAGCTATACTTTTGTTTCTACCGCCAACGCATTTATATTGCGTGGTGGAAAAGTGGTTTTTGTGGATATTCGACCCGATACCATGAATATTGATGAAACCTTAATAGAACAGGCAATTACCAAAAAAACCAAAGCGATTGTTCCAGTGCATTATGCAGGTGTTGCCTGTGAAATGGATACGATCATGGCAATTGCAAAAAAACAGGGCTTATATGTTATTGAAGATGCTGCCCAAGCTTTATTTTCGTTTTATCGTGGTCAGGCTCTAGGCACAATAGGAGATTTTGGCTGCTTTAGTTTTCATGAAACTAAAAATTATAGTTGTGGAGAAGGCGGAGCAATTTCCATCAATAATGAAGACTATATTGATCGCGCTGAAATCATTAGGGAAAAAGGCACGAATAAAACCAGTTTTATCCGAGGTGATGTTGATAAATATACCTGGGAGGATATTGGTTCTAGTTTTCTGCCCAGTGAATTACAGTCCGCTTATTTATGTGCAAACCTTGAATCATCAACCCAGATAAAAAAGAATCGATCTGAAGCATGGGATTTATATTTTTCACAATTATCTGATCTAGCGGATACAGGGAAAATAAATTTACCGTTTCTACCCGATCACTGCCAACATAATTCACATATTTTTTATTTAAAAACCAAGAACTCAAAAGAAAGAATACGACTGAGTCAGCATCTAAAAAATCAGAATATTGAATCGACTTTTCATTATATTCCATTGCATTCATCAAAAATGGGACAACTGCATTGCCGATTTGTTGGGGAAGACCGATTTACCACCCAAGAAAGTGAAAAATTGTTACGACTACCTTTGTTTTACGATATAAAATCGCATGAAGTTGAGCGAGTTACCCAAGCTGTTATTAGTTTTTATTCTTAGGAATCAGTTAATTTTCAATCAAATGAATGCTATCGCATTCTGCGTCGCAGTTATTGACGCAATGCTTTTTGTAGGTTGGGTTAACTTATCGAGCGTAGCGCAATAACGTAACTCAACATATCAACAAGATGGTAGATTACGTTTTTTCGCTACGCTCAAAAAATCTCTTCCACCCTACATTTATCTAATAAAACTCAACCTTATCTCAATGCACAACTTATTTAATCTCTAGAGTACTAAGTAAATCATGCATCAAAATACGCTAGATCAATCCCCGCCCGCCCCTTTAACTTCCCTAAAGAAAAACACTACATTCCCTGAATCAAGGATATTTAAATTCAAACAGTTAGTATTTTTTCTTTTTTTATTCACTTCTGTTATTTTTATTGGCTATTTATCCACACTTTCAATTTTAAAAATTGAAATGGATGTGAATATCGACAGCAAGATGCAAATCTTCTGGGCTGATGAAGGTGATTCCTTCGCTGAATCACTTTCGAGCATCACAGAAGTTAAAAAAGGTAAGCAGGTTTACTGGACATTGATAAATAATTTTAATAAATCTACTCGTTTTAGAATTGATCCCGTTAACCAAAAAGCCTTGATAAAAATTCATGCTATCAATCTTTATTCATTATTTAACTACCCTGTTGAATTCGATTTATTTAATGATATTGTTCAAACTGGACATATTAAAATATCGAATCAGCAATCCATTTCTCAACACTATTTAGAGCTGGTTTCTACTGGACTAGACCCTCAAATTGAAATTAATCCTTTTTTATTGAGTAGTCCAGTATTTTTTATCAGTTTATTAATTTTAACCGCTGGTTTTTATTTTCGCAAAACCTCACCTCTCATACCAATCACTCTAATTACGGGCTTTATTTTTTTATATTTTTTATTAGGCTTAAACGAGAGTATTATTTCTTTTAAAGCGCATGCTGATCAGAAAGGAAAACTGAATATTTTTTGGCGTGATAATAATGAAAAGTTTTCCTATACACGAGTTAAACCCGTCATTATCAACCCTGGAAATAATGACTATTCTTTCAGGCTAAAAACGCTTAACAATATAGAAAAAATAAAACTGGAAACGGGAAGTAAAATTGTACCCGTAAGAATAACTGAATTTTCAATTCATGAAACGGGATTTAATGCCAATATAATCACTAAACCTAATTTTGGAATTATTAATACCTGCTTAGCCTTGAATGATAATAAACCGCTTTGTAACGATCAAATAACTTTAATCAAGCAGAATGATTATAAAAATTTAATCGTATCAATTGCTTTATTTTTAAGTATTTATTTATTAATCTGCTGGATTATTTTTCAACTTAGTACTAAGCGATCATTTTACCCCAGAGTATTTCCCAATTTAATCAAAACATTTTTCTTTGTTGCTTTAATTCTGGTAGCAAATCTAGCTTGGCAAGCAGATTATAATATTCACCCCGATGAACATGCCCATATCAAATCTATCAAATATTTCAGTCAATATTGGGATCCTCCCGCAATTGGAGATTCTCGCTCAGTAGATACCTATCAATATCCCTGGGGCATATCAAGATTAGATGATTTGGGTATTAGTTATTTTTTTGCTGGAAAGTTCAGAAATCTAATGCAATTGCTTATTAACGATGAGGATTTTACAGCCCGAGCATTCAACGTTTTGTTATTTTCATGCCTATTTTTCTTAACTAAAAACAAACGAGTACTGTTGTTTTTTACACCGTTATTATGCAGCCCACAAATCTGGTATTTATTTAGCTATGCAAATCGCGGTAGTTTCGTACTTTTTATTAGTCTATTACTGGCATGGCAGTTGGTGAATAAAAACAGTTATTTGAATATTTTTTTAAGAACTGACAAACCATTAAATCAATGGAAAAAACTATTTTTTCCTGGTTTGTTATTAGGTATATTAAGTATTGAGCAAACTAATTATCTATTATTTATATTATTTGTATTTTCAGTACTCTTATGGGAGTTACTTTTTTTTGTCAAACTAAAGAAAGTTTTTATTATTAAGTGCCTACTGTTTTTACTGGTGGGGGTTTCTGTATTTTTAATTCGTTATAGTTATGATGTTTCAATCAATGGAACCAATAAACTGGATCAAAAAATAGCCTATGCAGAATTACATGCGGCACCGAATTTCAAACCTTCTGTTGCCAGTACAAAAAATTCCTATTCAGGTTTACGTTTAAGAGCCAAAGGTATTGGTTTTTTTGAAATGTTGGAACCGGATTGGGACTGGCATAAAATGTCATTTAAAAGCTTTATCGGTTTTTATGGCTATTATGCGGAGTATTCACCAAAATGGTATTATGCATACTTCCTATTGGTTATTTTTATTATGACGGCTGTCATTTTAAAACATGCGATTTTTCAGTTGCGCTGGCAATATAAATTATTTACCCTGCTGACATTAACCGCTTTTTTCGGTGGTGTTTTAATGAGTATGCTGTTTTCCTGGTTATACGATTTTCAACCTCAGGGACGTTATATGTTTCCTGTAATTCCGATACTGCTGGTTTATTTCTGGAAACTATTCCCACTATGGGGACGACAAGAAAAAGCACTGGTTTTAGCCAGTACCATTATATTGATCATATTTTCTTTTTACTCGTTTAATGAGGTAGCATTAAACTATCTTTTTTCATAATGTTTAAATGAATAACAAAATCATTATTTATGGTGCAGGATCATTTGCAAAATTGATGCACTACCATTTTACCCATGACAGTGAATATGAAGTCATTGCTTTTTGTTTGGATAAGAGCTACATAACAAACCATGAGTTTTGTGAGTTACCAGTAATCAACTTCGAAACCATTACTACTCATTATCCTCCTGACCAATATCAGATGTTTGTTGCGGTTGGTTATAGCATCATGCGTAACCGCTCCATGCTTTTTAACAAAGCCAAGCAAAAAGGCTATCAGCTAGTTAATTTTATTAGTAACAAAGCCATTATTAGAGAGCCTTTAAATTTAGGCGAAAATAACGTAATTATGTCGAGTTGTGATTTCGAACCTTATGTAAATATCGGCAATAACAATGTTTTTTGGACTCGTACAATCATGGGACATAATGCCACTATTGGACACCATAATTATATATCTGGCGGTGGAGGAATTGGTGGAAATTGTAATGTTGGAGATTTATGCTTTTTAGGAAATGGCGCATTAATGATTGATAACCTTAATATCGCCGATGAAACTTATATGATAGCGGGGACTATTATATTAAGAGATACCGAAACAGCCAGTAAATATCATGGCAATCCGGCAAAATTAATTGGTCGCCATATAGAGTCAGGTATTCTTATTTCCTGAATTATTATCTAATGATTGAAATACTGACATAAAAAAATGTAGGGTGGGTGAGATTTTTAAGCGCAGCGAAAAAACGTAACCCACCCTCTCGACATACAACATACAATCAATTTAAACAAAAAAAATGATCGGTTATTTTTACATATTTAGCACCATTGCCTTTACTGTCTATGGTCAATTGATTCTGAAATGGCGCATTGCTCAATACGGCGAACTTCCAGCAGAAACCACAGAAAAATTGATTTATATCCTTAAACTGTTTCTGGATCCTTTCTTAATTTCTGGTTTAGCCTCGGCATTTATCGCTTCAATTTTCTGGATAATGGCAATGACCAAGTTTGAAATCAGTTATGCCTATCCTTTTATGAGCCTGGCTTTTGTTTTTGTGCTGGTATTTTCTGTTTTGGTGTTTAAAGAAACCTTATCAGCTTATAAAATTATTGGATTGATGTTTATTGTAGTGGGGATAATTATTACTAGCCGAGCATAATGGAGAGTAAGAAAAAAGCAATGAGTAGTGAATTGTCTAATATTTTTGCGGACTAAGGGAGATGGAAAAAAATAATCATCCAATCTTATTGGTCTTTTTGTCCGTC
>CAYNRB010000089.1:2006-11971 GCA_964399475.1 uncultured Methylomarinum sp. | reverse complement strand
GGATTCCGCTACGCTCCATCCAGGCTACATTGATGGCATGTCTGAGTGGCTGTCGATCTTCCATGTTCCCCCTGGGATTTATAGCGGATACCAAAATTCCCACTCAATAATGGATGATTATTTATTTCCCACTCTCTATGTTAAGGAACGTACAAAAATAATTACCTTCTTCGCCAGGCATGATAACGTTTCACCCATTGCAATAAACCTTCAGGTGCATGTTTACGTTTCCAGACACCTGCCACATATTTATTAGCTTCAGCCATAGTTGGATAAATATGGATAGTGCCTAATATCTTATTCAAACCCAGTCCATGTTTCATCGCTAAAACAAATTCTGCAATCAAATCTCCAGCATGTTCACCCACAATGGTGACACCTAAAATCTTATCTTTATTGGGTTGAGTTAATACTTTTACAAAACCATGGGCTTCACTATCAGTTATCGCTCGGTCTAAATCATCAATAGCATAAGAAACAACTTCATAGGCAATACCTTGCTGTTTTGCATCTTGTTCATTTAAACCCACTCTAGCAACTTCAGGATCAGTAAAAGTAGACCAAGGAATCACAGAATAATCGGTACGAAATCTTTTGAACTGTCCAAACAAGGCATTAACAGCGACATACCATGCCTGATGTGCAGCGACATGAGTAAATTGATAAGGGCCAGCCACATCACCACAAGCATAAATATTCGGGTAATTAGTCTCCTGAAAAGCATTAGTTTCAATGGTTTTATTCGATGAAAGTTTAATATTCAATTCTTCAACACCATAGCCATGAATATTTGCTACTCGCCCCGTAGCAACCAATATGTGATCAAAGGGAATTTTGACCAACTCTCCTTTGTGCTCAGCGATGAGAACTTTTTCACCCTTTTCTATAACAAATTCTTTTGGATGATACTCTAACCTTAAGTCCATACCTTCCTGTTTGAAACGAGCCATAATCAATTCAGAAACATCAGCGTCTTCCCTTTTCATTATTTGAGATCCTCTTTCAAGCTGAATAACCTGACTGCCTAAACGTAAAAAACTTTGACTTAATTCACAGCCAATGGGTCCACCGCCTAATACCAATAATCGCTTAGGTAATACTCTTAGATTCCAGATATTATCTGAGGTCAGAGGCTCAACTAGATTTAAACCAGGTATTGAAGGCATAGAAGGTTTCCCTCCAGCGGCAATAACAATTGAACGTGTAGTTAAAGTTTTAATACCCTCAGAAGTTTTTACTTGAACTTCCCATGGCGAAATGATTTTAGCTTCACCTTCTACAATTTCAACACCTAATTCAGTATAACGTTCTATAGAATCATGAGGTTCAACAGTTTTAATAACTGATTGCACACGCGCCATCACATCAGAAAAATCAAAATCTGCGCTAGCCTGTTTAATCCCAAATTCTTTAGATCGCTTTAAATGCGATAACCATTTTGCTGAACGAATCAGTGCTTTTGAAGGTACACAACCGGTATTAAGACAATCACCACCCATTTTATGTTTTTCTATCAACGTAACTTTGGCTTTAACAGCCGCTGCAATATAAGATGTCACTAAACCGCCAGACCCAGCACCAATAACGATAAGATTATTATCAAAGCTATTCGGTTTGTTGAAAGGTTTATAGATTTTTTTTGCCTGAATATGATTAATGATCTTTTTTGCCAGTAAAGGAAATAAGCCTAACAAAGCAAATGATCCGATTAATGCAGGCGATAAAATACCTGAGAGAGATTCAATTTTGGCTAATTGAGTACCTGCATTGACATAGACTATAGTCCCAGCAAACATACCCACTTGACTGACCCAATAGAAAGTTGCTGTTTTTAGCGTGGTTAACCCCATCGTCAGATTGATCATAAAAAATGGGAAAACAGGCACTAAACGCAAAGTAAACAAATAAAAGGCTCCATCACGCTCAATACCTTCATCTATGGCCTGTATGCGGGAACTAAATCGTGACTTTACCGCATCTCTAAATAAAAACCTTGCTGCTAAAAAAGCTAATGTTGCACCCATAGTTGAAGCAAAGGAGACAATCACAGCTCCCCACAACACGCCAAAAATAGCTCCTCCAGCTAGGGTTAAAATTATTGCACCGGGTAAAGATAAGCCCGTCACTAAAATATAAAGCAAACCGTAGATAACCACCGTTTCAGCATAATGATTACTTTGATATGATTCAATGACTTCCTGTTTCGATTTTAAAGCATCTAGTGTCAGGTATTGATGAAAATCAAACATAAAAAAAGTCACTATCAAAACGATAATGAACACCAATAATAGAACTTTTCCTGCTTTCATAAATTTCCTTCTGTAATTTCGAGCAATTGACTGTGATACTAAATAATAAATGGATAAAGCAGATAGGGCAAAGTGCTCCTACTGCACCGAATATCATAATTGATTTCGTATCCCGCAAAGTATTAATATCTAAACTTTTATTTAGTCGTATATAATTGAATTTACCTACAAACTGGTTTCTTAATCAGGAAGTAAATCCAGCTTCAGAATTTTCTACCTAAGGGACTCTACAGTTGAGATTCCTTATCTCAATGGCAGTGACATAAGGGACAGGACAGGAAATGAATAACTTATAAATTTTGGCACAAAATATGTCAGTCATTTATTCCTCGTTTCTAAGCATCTAACACCCCACCCAACCTCAATTAATGAGCCTGTTTACTATCCTCAAATAATTTTTTTATTAATGTATCAAACATTTAAACAAAACTCTGGATAAATCATCTAGTTTAGTCAGACTATTTCATAGCTTATCCTGTATACTCTACAAGCTCTGATTTTTTTAGTACTTTTGCTAATATCCTCGTATGTATACAAAGTTTTTCGGTCTTACAAAAAAACCATTTTCACTGATACCAGATCCCTCTTTTCTTTACTTAAGTCCAAAACATAAAAAAGCTTTAACCACTTTACAATACGGCCTTGTTAGCCATGCTGGTTTCACTGTCGTCACTGGTGAGGTTGGTTCCGGTAAAACAACGCTTTTGCTAAGTGTTCTAGAAACCATGAAAGGACAAGCTGAAATTGGCTTAATCACCAATACTCACAGTGAATTTGGTGATTTATTAACCTGGGTTTTTGCCGCATTTGATATTAAATCGGATGCTACAAACAAGGCAGAGAGATATAAAATATTTGTAGATTTTGTAACAAAGAAATGCTTTGGAAACAAACGGGTTGTTTTGGTAGTTGATGAAGCTCAAAACATGGACATCCAAACTCTGGAAGAACTACGTCTACTTTCTAATATCAATATTAACCAACAAATAATGTTGCAATTGGTACTTGTTGGTCAACCTGAACTGGTAGAAAAACTCAACAAACCTGAACTTCTACAATTTTCTCAACGTGTTTCAATTGAGTATCACCTCAAACCTTTAAGCTATGATGAGACTGTTCTCTACATTCAACACCGTTTAAAAATTGCAGGTACTTCAGAAGCAATCTTTTATACCTCAGCTTGCGCCGCTCTCTTTTATTATTCAGGAGGCGTTCCCCGCTTAATTAATAACCTAGGTGACCTTGCCCTGGTTTTTGCCTTTGCAGCTGAGAAGAAAAGAGTCGACTGGAAAATTATTTCTGAAGTCGCTAAAGAACGTTCTACCGGTGGTATTAAACGATTTGAAGGCAAAGTTGTTTTAACAAATAACTTGTTAGAAAGAGCGGCGGCTTCTGAACATTTCAGACGCGATTTACTTGAATTAACCGGTATAGATATTTCAAAGACCATGTAAAATGATTATTGTCATATCACCTTCGAAAACTTTAGATTTTTCTGCCAATTCCTTCCAAACCTATACCTTACCCAGACAGCTTGATCAAAGCCAGCTTCTAATTGACACGGTCAAAAAGCTAAAAGCCGAAGAACTGGCTGATTTAATGAAAATCAGTAAAAAGCTAAGCCAGCTGAATTGGCAACGTTATAGAGATTTTAACCCCCCTTTTACCCTTGACAATGCAAAACAGGCGTTATTAGCCTTTAAAGGCGATGTCTATAACGGGATTGATACAGAAAACTACACGGAAGATGACTTTGCCTTTGCCCAAAAACACTTGCGCATCTTATCTGGTTTATATGGTGCATTAAGACCTCTGGATTTAATTCAGGCTTATCGCCTGGAAATGGGTACTCGTCTGCAAAATAACCGAGGAAAGAATTTATATGAATTCTGGGATAATCAGGTAACAGACAAACTCAATCAAGATTTCAATGACCATACAACACCCCTTCTTCTCAATCTTGCCTCTAATGAGTACTTTAAAGTTATTAAACCCAAAATACTTAACACCCAGATTTTAACCTTAGCCTTTAAAGAAAACAAAGCCGGTGTCTATAAAACTATTGGTCTCCATGCTAAACGTGCCAGAGGCTTAATGAGCAATTTTATTATTAAAAATCGTTTAATTGATCCCGAGCCGATTAAAACCTTTAATGTTGCTGATTATGTCTTTAACGAATCACTATCCTCAGCTAAAGAATGGGTATTTAGTCGCTAAAGTTATACGATGTAGAGCGGACTTTAGTCCGCATTTAGGAATGGGACACAGTAAGTTGCACATTCCTTAGCTTTGCTTATGGCGGACTGAAGTCCGTTCTAAGTACCCAAGTATAATTAATTTAACTAATTTTACGCAGGATTTTTTTTCATATTCAGTGTTGCATAAATAGGCGCATAGCGAGCTACGTAACTATTTATGCAACGCTGAAGATGGAAAAAAAGACAAGTAAAATGTTAAATTAATTATGCTTGGGTACTTACACCGCCCTTACCCTATAAACACCCCATAAGCTGGGTTCTCAGTTTCTTCTCTATATTCAAACCCCAGCTGATCAAGACTTGATTGAAAATCCTTCCTTTCTGATTTTAACATCTGCATACCCAGTAACACCTTTCCAAATGCCGCACCGTGATTGCGATAATGAAACATGCTAATATTCCAGCGACTACCTAAGGCAGTCAAAAACTTGAGTAAAGCGCCTGGGCGTTCTGGAAACTGAATGCTGTAGGCAATTTCATTCAAGTCTTCAGCGGCATGCCCGCCAACCATATAACGAATATGATCTTTGGCTAATTCATTTAAAGTCATGTCAATCACCGAAAAACCTTTACTTTGCAGTTGTAAAATCAATTCATCTCTATCTGTTTTTTTCCCACTACACGATATGCCGACAAAAACCTGAGCCATTCTGCTATCAAAATAGCGATAATTAAATTCGGTAATATTGCGTTTGCCCAATAATTTGCAAAACCGCAAAAAACTTCCCGGAATTTCAGGAATAGATACCGCTAACAGAATTTCTTTATGCTCCCCAACTAAAGTACGTTCAGCCACATATCTTAAGCGATCAAAATTGATATTGGCTCCGCTTTCAATCGCGACCAAAGTCTGGTGCTTAACATTTTGCTTCTCAATATATTTTTTTAATCCTGCAACTGCCAGTGCACCTGCTGGTTCTGCCACGGAACGAGTATCATCAAAAATATCTTTCAAAGCCGCACAAATTTCATCCGTACTGACCGTAATAACCTGATCGACATAACGCTTTGCCAGTTTAAAAGGCTCTTTCCCTATCTGCTTTACCGCAACACCATCAGCAAAAAGACCGACTTGCTTAATGGACACACGTCGTTTTGCAAGTAAAGCGCGATTAAGACAATCAGCATCATCTGGCTCTACGCCAATGACTTTAATTTCAGGTCTGACAAATTTAACATAAGCCGCAATCCCTGCGATTAAACCACCCCCGCCAACAGGCACAAAAATAGCATGACAATCATCAGACATTTGTCTTAATATTTCCATTCCAATAGTACCCTGCCCTGCAATCACCTCTGCATCATCATAGGGATGCACAAAAATCATGGACTGTTCTTTTTCAATCTGTTTTGCATAGGCCAGTGCCTCATCATAAGAATCACCGAACAGACAGATTTTTGCTCCCCAGGATTGCACCGCTTTGACTTTTATTTCGGGTGTAGTTTTCGGCATCACAATCAAGGCTTCAATACCTAATTTTTTTGCAGATAAAGCAACACCTTGTGCATGGTTGCCTGCGGATGCGGCAATAATCCCTTGCTTGCGCTCCTGCGCATTCAAAGAGGCAATTTTGTTGTAAGCGCCTCTAATTTTAAAAGAAAATACAGGCTGTAAATCCTCCCGTTTTAAATAAATTTTATTATTCAAGCGCTTTGATAAGGATTGAGCCAAATCCAACGGTGTTTCAATCGCTACATCGTATACTTTAGCTCTTAATATTTTCTCTATATATTGATGGATCATTGCCAAAAACTCTTTACCTTGGAATATGGGATATTATTAAACACTTGTACCTTGGTTCTTCCATTAATCCCACAGAAGTACAAATAAAATAGTTACATAGCCATACTATGCATCTATCGTATAAGCACACCAGTTAAATCAAATTGCTTCGTCAAACTTTTGAATATTATTAAAGCCTCGCTCCTAAGCGCTAAAACAGTTAAAATGGTCAGTTTTATAAAATTGCTTACGAGAGTTTCTCAGTTAAAACATGCAAAGTAAATTCAACACCGATGACATTAGAATTCAACAAATAAAGGAAGTGGTCGCACCCGATCAGGTTCATGAAGAAATTCCGATGACGGAATCTGCAGCCAATACAATTTTACATGCACGCGCAGATATAAACAAAGTATTGATGGGTGAAGATGATCGTCTGGTTGTTATAGTTGGCCCCTGCTCTATTCATGATACCAAAGCCGCTCATGAATATGCAGGCCTACTTAAATCAGTAAAAGAAAACCTTAAAAACGACTTGATTATAATCATGCGTGTGTATTTTGAGAAACCACGCACTACAGTCGGCTGGAAAGGTTTAATTAATGATCCAGATCTTGATTACAGCTTCAACATTAATAAAGGCCTCCATGTTGCGCGCCAGTTACTGCTAGATTTGAATGAAACAGGTATGCCAGCTGCGACCGAATATCTTGATTTAATTACACCGCAATACATCGCAGATTGTATATCCTGGGGTGCTATTGGTGCCAGAACCACGGAAAGTCAGGTTCATAGAGAATTAGCATCGGGATTATCCTGTCCAGTAGGTTTTAAAAATGCAACCGATGGCGAAATAAAAGTAGCGATTGATGCCATTAATTCAGCCATGAATCCCCATCATTTTTTATCGGTAACAAAAGAAGGACGCTCCGCCATTTTTTCTACCAGTGGAAATAAAGACACCCACATTATTCTAAGAGGTGGTAATAATGAACCTAATTATGATGCAGTCAATGTTGAAAAAGTAGCAGTAGGCTTAAAGAAAGCCAAGCTTCCGACCAATATCATGATTGATTTTAGTCATGCCAATAGTTTAAAACAATGCCAACGCCAATTAGTGGTTGCAGAAGATGTAGCCGAACAAATTGCGCGAGGCGACCTTCGTATAATGGGCGCAATGCTTGAAAGTCATTTATATGCAGGTCGCCAAGATAATATTGAAGGTAAAGCATTAACTTATGGACAAAGTATTACCGATGCTTGTTTAGGTTGGGACGATACAGTCGAGTTATTACATAACCTTGCAACTGCCGTACAAAAACGCAGAAATGTACAAATAAACCTGGAAACATAA
This sequence comes from uncultured Methylomarinum sp., assembly GCA_964399475.1. GTDB lineage: Bacteria > Pseudomonadota > Gammaproteobacteria > Methylococcales > Methylomonadaceae > QPIN01. The sequence goes on along the minus strand of CAYNRB010000089.1, from coordinate 4,327 downwards.
CATGAAAATTAGTGTAAATGGTGATAGTCGAGAATACGGAGAAAACTCTGTAATTGCAGATGTAGTGACCGACCTGGATTTATTGGGAAAAAGAATTGCTATAGAGCTCAACAAGGAAATTTTACCGTTTGATCAATACAATACACAGAAAATCCAAGCTAATGATTGCATAGAAATTGTACAGGCCATTGGTGGTGGTCAAGATGATTTTTTTACATTAGCCGGTCAGACTTATAACTCCCGATTACTGGTTGGCACAGGCAAATACAAGGACATGGAAGAAACCCGCCTTGCCATCGAAGCCAGCGGTGCTGAAATAGTCACTGTTGCTTTACGCAGAACCAATATCGGTCAAAATCCTGATGAACCTAATTTGCTAGATGTAATTTCGCCTGACAAATACACAATTTTGCCTAATACCGCAGGCTGTTTCACTACAGAAGATGCAGTCAGAACCTGCCGCCTGGCCAGAGAACTTTTAGGTGGACATAAATTAGTTAAACTTGAGGTACTTGCCGATCAGAAAACCTTATTTCCTGATGTTGCTGAAACCTTTATTGCTGCTGAACAATTAGTTAAAGACGGCTTTCATGTAATGGTCTATACCAATGATGACCCCATTGCAGCCAAACGCCTGGAAGATATCGGCTGTGTAGCTGTTATGCCTTTGGCAGCCCCTATTGGCTCTGGTTTAGGAATAAGAAATCCTTACAATATTTTAACTATTGTTGAAAATGCTAATGTACCGATACTGGTAGATGCTGGCGTAGGAACGGCATCTGATGCTGCTCTGGCTATGGAACTGGGTTGTGATGGTGTACTGATGAACACTGCCATTGCCGCTGCAAAAGACCCCATATTAATGGCATCAGCGATGAACAAGGGTATTCAGGCTGGAAGAGAAGCATTTTTAGCAGGTCGTATGCCCAAGAAACGATTTGCATCCGCCTCTTCGCCTTTAGATGGATTGTTCTTTTAATTCAGAAATTTTAATGAGTAGCACTGAAACGCAGTCCCACCCTAGAATTCGTAGCTATATCCGTCGCCAAGGACGCGCTACAGCCGGTCAGAAAAAAGCCATAGAAGAAGTTTGGAATGATTACTGTCTTGACCCTGAAAAGACCTATGATTTTGAAGAGGTTTTTGGCAGATCTGCACCGCTTATCGTAGAAATTGGCTTTGGAAATGGCAGTGGCTTAGCTCAAATGGCTGAGGAAAATCCCGATATTAATTATATTGGCATTGAAGTTCATAGACCCGGTGTAGGACATCTAATGATGCTACTGGAACAGAAGCAGATAAAAAACGTAAAAATTTATCATCATGATGCGATTGAAATTCTGGAACAAAAAGTTTCTGATAATGCTCTAACAGGAGTTCATTTATTTTTCCCTGATCCTTGGCAAAAAAGACGACATCATAAACGACGAATTGTTCGGGCAAGTTTTATAGATCTTTTAAATAAAAAGCTTAAATTTGGTGGCTATTTTCATACGGCTACCGATTGGGATCATTATGCCAAGGATATGTTAAAAACCTTGTCTTCTGCCAGTGGCTTAATTAATTCCAGTAAAGATAAGGGGTTTTCTGAACGTCCAAAATACAGACCTTTAACCAAATTTGAAAATCGCGGCATTCGCTTAGGTCATGGCGTGTGGGATTTGATTTTTAAGAAAATCTAGTGCAGACAACTAGGAGACTATCCATTTGAACAAAATATCAATAATCCGATCCAATGGATAGCCTAACTGGATTCGAACCTATTGAAAATATTGATGCCAAAATATTAATTTTAGGTTCAATGCCTAGTGAAACATCTTTGCGTAAACAACAATATTATGCTCACCAGCGAAATGCATTCTGGCCAATCATCTTATCTATTTATGCTGAGAATCCAGAAATGGATTACAGTCGACGAAAAAAGTTACTTATTCAGAAACATATTGCAGTCTGGGATGTATTAAAAAGCTGTCATAGATCAGGTAGTTTAGATAGCGCCATTCAGATGGATACGATAATAACTAACGATTTTAATAATTTTTTTTCAACCCATAGGCAGATTCAAAAAGTTTGTTTTAATGGTGCTAAAGCTGAAACCATATTTTCTAAAACAGTTATAGCTACAATTAAAGAACAATTTTCCCATCTAAACTATGTCAGATTACCATCCACTAGCCCAGCGCATGCAAGCATAACATTGCAGGATAAAATCAAGATTTGGAAAAAAGAGCTATCTATTTAGGAAATTCTGAATGAATGCAGGCTGATTAGACAAAAAGCTATAACCTTGATGTAGCTGCGCGGAATCAAGGAATTGTAGA
>CAYNRB010000089.1:0-1906 GCA_964399475.1 uncultured Methylomarinum sp. | reverse complement strand
CCTTGATGTAGCTGCGCGGAATCAAGGAATTGTAGAACAAGAAAATTAACCGAGGTAATATTATGGAAATGTCTTTTATGGAAAGCCTATTTTTAGGATTAATGGCTATTGGTATCATTTTCTGGATGAAACCAGGTATAAAAAATTCTATTCAAATAGGTAAAAATGCTGATTCTGACTGGATGGGATTAATGTTGCCTCTAGGATTCGTATTGATTTTTGTAGTTTTTCTGATTGCAATGGTCTAAAAATGAGTGATTTTGAATACGGCGGGCAATCCCCCGAAGAGTATGATGAAAATGGTGATTTAATCGTCTATTATGCGATACGTCCCAATAAAACTAAGATTAAAAGAGATATTGCCGAAGTTGCAAAACAAGCTGAAGAGCTGACCCAATTAACCTATGAACAAATAATAAAAATGCAGCTGCCTGAATCCATTGAAAAGGCTATTATTGCTGCTAACAAGATGCCATCGACAAAACCCGCCAGAAAACGTCAACTAAAATTTATTACGGCTCACCTGAAAAATTTTGATCTGGATCATGTCACAGAACAGCTGAATCGCATTAAAACCAAAAGTGCGCATGGTGTCAGAGAACACCATCAGGCAGAACAATGGCGAGATAAATTGATTACCAGCCAGGGAAACGATGCATTAACCGAACTATTGAATCTATATCCAGGCGCAGACCGACAACATTTAAGACAGTTACAGCGTAATGCACAAAAGGAATTCAAGGAAGAAAAGCCACCCAAATCTGCACGAATTTTATATAAATATTTAAAAGATCTAATTTCCAATGCTTAACAAAATTACATTATTTTTGCTGTTACTGGTAAGTCAAGCTTCTCTGGCAACCATCTTCTCTTATCCTGAAAACCCAACAGATAAACTGATCGGATATAACAATCCAGATATTCAATTTACCTATGCAAAACAGGAAGAAACACTGCTTGATATTGCCAGAGACTTCGATATTGGTCAAAACGAAATTTTATTAGCCAATCCCTCTGTAGATAGGTGGCTACCAGGTGAAAATACAAAAGTCAAAATCCCAAACAAAAGATTATTACCCGATACCCCCCACCAAGGGGTTGTACTTAATCTACCCGAATACCGTTTATATTTTTACCCGAAACAAAACCAGCACCCTACCAGAAGCGTTATTACTCACCCCATTAGTATTGGTCGAATTGATTGGGATACGCCACTAGGAAAAACCCACATCATTGCTAAAACCAAAAACCCAGTATGGATACCCCCAGCCTCCATTAAAGCCGAACATGCAGCAGAAGGTGATATATTACCCGATGTTTTTCCTGCTGGCCCTGACAACCCTCTGGGGCTATTCGCCCTCAGATTGGCCGTCCCCGGCTATTTAATACACAGCACCAACAAACCCTATGGCGTTGGAATGCGAGTCAGTCATGGCTGTATCCGCATGTATCCCGAAGATATAGAAAAACTTTTTCCACAAGTAAAAAGAGGTACACCCGTCTTTATAGTGGATCAAGCAATAAAAGTGGGCTGGCACAAAAACCAGTTATTGATAGAGGTACATCCAGAATTAGAAGGCAACGAGATCAGCTATGAAGAAAAGTTGGATATTGCACTGGACTTAATTGAAAAGGAAAATAACAACCATTTGCCTGCATTACTGGGATATGCATTAAAAACTGCATTACAGCAAAGCCGAGGAATTCCTATAGTTATTTTTGAAAGAAATATATCTGTAACGAATTTTGAAGAAGGGATAAACCCTCAATAATAACGAATGTAGGTTGGATTGGGTTAGCTTAGGAACGTGCACAAAATAACTTGAGCAACTAGCTTGTCTTTTTGTCCGCCTTCTCGGCAATTGCTCCTGCATTGCTCTACTACACGCCATCCTTGGCGTAATGC
>CAYNRB010000088.1:0-12252 GCA_964399475.1 uncultured Methylomarinum sp. | reverse complement strand
ATAATACATTCATGAGCAACCCGATTATTTTTACCGGTAAATAAAATAGGATAATGAGAGGATAGTTTTTGAGCTATGTAATTTGCATTTAAAATGGCATATAAAGTGGCTTTTTTTAAGCCAGAGGCACCCATCATAGCTATATATGACCAGGAGATTGTTAAAATGCTGGCAGAACCCCAAGGTGCGGCAGAAACCGTACCGACCGTACCCTGTTCAGATTTGGCTGGATTAACACCATGCACAACAGGGTGATCTGGCAAATAAGCGGCTAAGTGTTTACCGACACCAATTGGCCCAACTCCGGGGCCACCTCCACCATGCGGAATAGCGAATGTTTTATGCAGGTTGACATGGGCAACATCTGCCCCTATTTTGCCAGGGCGACTTAAGCCAACTAAGGCATTAAAATTAGCGCCATCCAGATAAACCTGACCTCCCTGTTGATGGACAATATCACATATTTCCCGAAAATCTGGTTCATATACCCCATGGGTTGAGGGATAGGTAATCATTAATGCGCCCAATGACTCCCCATATTTTTGTATTTTTGTATTTTATTATTTAAGTCTTCAAGACTGACATTGCCTTGTTCGTCACACCTCAATACAATGACTTTAAATCCAGCCAATACTGCACTGGCTGGATTAGTACCATGCGCTGATTCCGGTATAAAACAAATATTTCTATGCGCTTCACCCCGAACCGCATGATATTTAGCGATCACTAATAATCCAGTATACTCACCTTGTGAACCCGCATTAGGTTGTAATGAGAATGCATCAAATCCAGTAAGATCGCAAAGCATGTCTTCCAATTCGTCAAATAATTGCTGATAACCCAAGGTTTGATATAACGGTGCAAAAGGATGCAAATTACTGAATTCTGAATAGGATATCGCTTGCATTTCAGTGGCTGCATTGAGTTTCATGGTGCAGGAACCTAATGGAATCATGCTTCGATCTAAGGCGATATCTTTTCTGGCTAAACGACGCATGTAACGCATCATTTCAGTTTCAGAATGATATTTTTCGAATACGGGATGTTGAAGAATTAGATCAGTTCTTAATAAATAAGCGGGTATGCATTCTTCTAGATCATTATCCAGTGTACTAATATCTGGAATATCAACTAAAGAGGATGAGGCAAACAGACGCCAGATTTTTCTAAGTATTTTTCGATTGGTGGTCTCATCTAAAGCAATGCTTAAGGTATCGGTATCAATATAGCGAAAATTGATTTCCTCTTCTTGTGCCTGGCTCATCAAGCGTTTTGCACGGCGAGGAATTTGAATGATAAAGGTATCAAAATAAATTTCACTCGGAATGGTATAGCCTAGTTGCTTTAATCCAGCGATCAGTATTTGCGTGTAGCGATGGGTGCGTTTTGGTGAAATTCAGAAATGATCTTGACTGCGCTAGGCCCTTGTAAGGCAAATAAAGCCTGGTTGCTAAGGATGTTAACCGTGCAGTGCGTAGATAAAGATTGTTTGATATGAGCAAAATATTTTTCTTTACAAGCTGCATTAACTATTAGCAGAAAACCGTATTCTGTCCGGCAAATAATAATGTCATCAATAATCCCAGCTTGGTCATTAGTTAAAACAGTATAGCGTTGTTGTCCTAATTTAAGGCTAGTAATATTGCCGGGGGATATTTTTTCAAGTTCTTTAGCGACAGAATCTCCGGTAATAAGACATTGTCCCATATGCGAAACATCAAAAAATCCAGCTTGCTTTCGGCAGTGCAAATGCTCTTTTATAATACCTGGAGCATAATGTACAGGCATTTCATATCCCGAAAAAGAAACCATTTTGGCACCCAATTCCAGATGAAGATCATGTAGCCATGTTTTTTTTAGTTCTGAGAGCATATTATTTATTCCTCACTCCAAACAAGTCTATGTTGGGCTAGTCACAATAGCCAAAATCATTCTGCTAATAATTCCGTAGGTTGGCTTAGATTTTTTAGCGCAGCTAAAAAATGTAACCCAACATTGTTAGGAATGGATAGAATAATATCTCTATTAGCTTTGATATGCTTTTTTTTTGAAGAAGATATCAGAAAACACAGTATAAAGATAAGTTCTAGCCAGTGTATTTATTCTACCTTCTATATATGTTGGGTTACGTTATCTCGCTACGCTTGATAAGCTAACCCAACCTTGGTTTTTATATTTTTTACTATTCAACTGGATTAATTTACTAATTGTTTAATTGATAGATTACAATAAAGCAATCTTGCCTATAACAATGATATTTTGCAGTGTAGAGTGAATCCTCTGACTACTTTTTTAGGTGGTTATCACAATGCGAATTCCCTATGAAAATAAATTTACTCAAAATTGTCACCATTCTTTTTTGGACAATAAATATAAGCTTTGCTTCAGAAATTCAAACTATAAAAATTGCTTATATTACCCAAGATATAAAAATTCCCGCTGCTTTGTCTAATTTAGATCCGTTTATTCAACATAAGGGTCTGGTAGGTTCTGAGCTTGCCATCCATGAAAATAATATTACCGGGCAATTTACAGGACAGAAATATCAACTCAATAAGATTTTAGTTTCTAGTTCTGAGGATGTTGTTGAAGCTTTTAATGCACAGATAACTGAAGATACTGCTTTTGTTATTTCAAATCTGCCTGTTAAACAATTAACTCAAGTGGTGAATCTAGACTCGGCTAGAAACAAACTGTTTTTTGATGCGACCAATACAGATGATGCCTTGAGAAATGATCAGTGCCACAACAATATTTTACTTATGTTGCCAAGCAGAGCAATGAGGGCTGATGCGTTGGCACAGTATATGTTAAAGAAAAGATGGAAAAAATGGTTTTTAGTGGTGGGCATGACGCAAGCTGACCAACGTTATGCCTCAGCAATTAAACGCGCAGCAAAACGCTTTGGTATGAAGATTGTTGCAGAAAAAAAATGGACACATACCTATGATGCAAGAAGAACTGCGCAATCGGATGTGCCGGTTTTTACTCAGGGAGAAGACTATGATGTTTTAGTGGTTGCAGATGAGCAAGGTCTTTTTGGTGAGTATTTAGATTATCGTACTTGGATACCCCGACCGATTATTGGAACCCAAGGTTTAGTAGCCACTTCATGGCATAGAACCCATGAGCAATGGGGCGCAGTACAAATTCAGAATCGTTTTAAAGAGGAGACAGGACGCTGGATGGAAGAGCAAGATTATGGCGCCTATCTAGCAGCCAGAGCAATTGGAGAGGCTACAGTCCGTACTAAATCCAGTCAAATGAAAGTGATTAAAGCTTATCTACTAGGCGAAAAGTTTGCATTGCAGGGCTATAAGGGTAACGCCTTATCATTTAGATCCTGGAATGGTCAGTTACGACAGCCCCTGCTTTTAGCTGCTGCACGTTCATTAGTTGCTGTAGCACCAATAGAAGGCTTTTTACATCCTAAAACAGAACTGGATACCTTGGGGTATGATCAATCAGAATCAGCTTGTAATAATCATCCGGCACTATTAAAGGCACCAGACATTGATCATAGAGTGAAAGACGAAAGCAAAATACAAAGAATAATTCAGCAATTAAAAAATAAAGTTGAGCAATTTGAATGGAAATAAATAATATGAAACAATGGTTTATAGAGAGTGGTCAGTATGGAAATATCCAAGGATCAGATTTTTTTAAAAAGGTAACCTTAAGCATAATCTGTGTAAGTTTCATGTTGATGGGCTTTTCAGTTCAGGCTGAAACAGTTTATGTCACATTGGAAAAAGATAATGCCTTAGCCGTGGTTGATCCAATTGCAGGTAAATTGATAAAAACACTGGAAATTGGTCAGCGCCCCCGAGGAATCATATTAAGCCCTGATAATAAATATCTTTATGTTGCAACCAGTGACGATAATACGGTAAAGATTTTTGATACAGAAACTCTATTGGAAGTAGGGCAGTTCCCTTCTGGAGAAGATCCAGAAACGTTTGCTCTTAATCCACAAGGTGACCGTTTATATATATCAAATGAAGATGATAATTTAGTCACCGTCATTGATGTACCCAACAAAAAAATGATTGCCCAGATTAAGGTAGGTGTTGAACCAGAAGGTATCGCAGTTAGCCCAGATAATAAATGGGTGGTCAGTGCTTCTGAAACCACTAATATGATCCATTGGATTGATGTGGCAACTAATCAAATTAAAGAAAATACCCTGGTAGACCCAAGACCTAGAGCGGCTAATTTTACCTCAGATAGTAAGCAATTATGGGTGACATCTGAAATTGCCGGAACCCTGATGATTCTAGATGTCAGTACGCAACAGATTATTAAAACTATACAATTGAGTATTCCTGGTGTCAGTGCTGATAAAATTCAGCCTGTGGGAGTGGTAATAGATAAGGAAATGCGCTGGGGTTATGTAGCCATTGGGCCTGCTAATCGGGTTGCGGTTATTAATGCCCAGACCTTTGAAGTTGAAAAGTTCTTGTTGGTGGGGCAGCGTGTCTGGAATCTGGCTTTTTCTCCTGATCAGAAACGTTTATATACTACGAATGGAAGAAGTAATGATATTTCCATTATTGACCTGGAAAACCATAAGGTGACTAAATCAATTAGTGTGGGACGATTCCCCTGGGGAATTGTTGCTAAGCCATGAGTCGAGATGATCAATCAATCAGTGCGCTTGAAGTTGAAGATTTAAGCTTTTCTTATAGCGAGAAAAAAGTACTGGATCAAGTTAGTTTTACTGTAAATCCATCAGAATGTAAGATTTTGCTAGGCCCGAATGGAGCAGGGAAGAGTACCTTATTTTCTTTAATTACCCGTTTATATGATTCGCGTGACGGAAAAATTCAACTCTGCGGTTTTAATATTAAAACCCAGACAGGCAAAGCCTTAACTCAACTAGGCGTAGTCTTTCAACAAACCACTTTAGACCTGGATTTATCCGTACAACAAAATTTACGCTACCATGCTGCATTACATGGAATTAGTCGTAAAATAGCCAATCTTCGTATTGAAGAAGAATTAGAAAGGTTATCCATGTATGAACGACGACATGAAAAAATTCGTCAACTCAATGGAGGTCATAGGCGGCGTGTAGAAATTGCCCGAGCCTTATTGCATAAGCCCGCAATATTACTATTAGATGAACCGACTGTAGGACTGGATGTACCCAGTCGCCAATCAATTGTTAAACACGTACATGAATTAGCGTCGCAGCAGGGACTTGCAGTTTTATGGGCAACCCACCTGATTGATGAGATTTATCCTGATGATAAATTAATTATTTTGCACAAAGGCCAAATTAAGGCTAATGGATCACTGGAAGAAATTTTTAAACAAACCCATACATCTTCAATTAATGATGCATTTAATGATTTAACGCAAGAGGGTAAAGCATGAGTTTTTTACATTACTGGCGCGCAATGTGGGGAATCATAGGTCGGGAATTGTGGAGGTTTGTAAGACAGCGCGAACGTTTTATTTCTGCATTAGTGCGTCCTTTAGTTTGGTTATTTATTTTTGCAGCTGGTTTTAGAGCTGCCTTAGGTTTAGCCATTAGTCCGCCTTATGAAACTTATATCCTCTATGAAGTCTATATAACACCTGGTCTGATGGGTATGATCCAGTTATTTAATGGCATGCAAAGTTCGCTATCCATGGTTTATGATCGAGAAATGGGCAGTATGCGAATTTTGATGGTTTGTCCCTTACCGCGCTGGTTTTTGTTGATCAGTAAATTAATTGCCGGTGTCTCTGTCTCTGTATTACAGGTTTATGTTTTTCTTATAATAGCCTGGCTTTATGAAATTCAGGCACCTTTAATGGGCTATCTATTAGTACTTCCTGCTTTGTTATTAAGCGGTTTGATGCTAGGAGCTTTAGGATTATTGCTCTCATCCTTTATAAAACAGTTGGAAAATTTTGCAGGGGTTATGAATTTTGTGATATTCCCGATGTTTTTTATGTCTACTGCGTTGTATCCTTTATGGAAAATGAAAGAGTCTAGTCAACTGTTGCATGAGTTGGCTTTTTACAATCCTTTTTCTCAGGCTGTTGAATTGATAAGGTTTGCTTTATACGGGGAATTTAATCAATTCGCATTTGTTTACACCTTATGTGCTTTTATTATGTTTATGACTGTAGCGGTTTTAGGCTACAATCCATCAAAAGGAATGATGATGAAGAAAAGAGGAAGTTAGCGTAAGCTTATGAAAAATAAAAAATCGTGTTATAGTCTGGGTAATAAATTTTAAAAAATACAATCGTTCTAAATAATCTTGATAAATCAATGCAGGAACGATTAGAGTTGATGCAGAATTTTTGCAAACTCCTTCAAATAAAATAACCACATATTCTTTACTATTTCAGCTTTTAGCCGTGAAGTATATATAAGTACCCAAGCATAATTAGTTTAACAATTTTACGCAGGATTTTTTTTCATATTAGCCGTGACATAAATGGACGCATAGCTGGCTACGCAACTATTTATGTCACGGCTAAGATGGGAAAAAAGACAAGTAAAAAGTTAAAATAATTATGCTTGGGTACTTATGGAAGTATAAGCATATTATTGGCAAATGAATCATCTTATCAACTGTATAAAAAAACCATTGGGTAGTTTGTGAAAAATTCTTTTTTTTTAGTTATCCCTGCTCAACAAAATCACCCAGGTTTGTTGGCATCTTATGAAAAGGATTCAATTGAAAAATGGGTTTCAGACCTACCAACAGCAAACCCTAGCTTATCCACGCGTATTTTTTATGACTTTCTTGAAGAACTTAACAAAGTTGAAATGCCAGCTCAGCAGAGACTGGATGTTTTAGAAGTATTAAGACCTCAGTTCTTAATAATTGAAGAATATTTGCGTTCCAGGTTAATACTCTTAGGTTTTCCTAAAGGCGAAAATGAACAAAAGATTTTAGATTTACTGGTTTCAATCGAAAGGCTTTATACAATAGGTTACTGGATGATAGCCCGTGAATTAACCCATCGTGATGTAAGCTGGTTACAAGGGAAGAATGTAGCCATGGCCATTCAACGCACGGTTAAAGGATTAAATCAAATAGTTGTTACTCACTATATGATGTTTTTACCTGTGCCTGATTGGGTTTGGATTGATTTACACTCCCTCTATAAACTCAGTTTAGCCAAGAAAAAAGAGGGCATAAAAGTAGCAGACTCAAAGAGAAATTCAAGCAAAGGAAGTACCGTAGAAGATTGCTATAAACAAGTATTGTTACTAAGTCTGGCTGATCCTTCGGGAATGATGCAAAAAGAGATTCTACAAGTATTTAATTTTATTGCAGATCTGAGCCAACATGTACGGATAGCGAAACAAGCAGATTATAAGAATGAAGTTCAATGTATTATTTTAATGGATGAAGATGCAAAACCTTACTTTGACTTTAATGGGGATCAGGCAGATACAGATACATCAATGATGTATATAAATTTACAAAAATTATTCAAATTACTCAAGCAGATAGATAAGTTTTGTAGCACTGAAGATGCAAGATTTAGTTCTATGCATGTGTTAAAAAAAGTATCGGAAAAACTTCCCTTTGGTCTGTTTGAATATGTTGTACAGCGCTGGAAAGGTGTTGAGCTAAAAGGCGCTACGTTATTTGCGGATCGTTTGGATCGTAAAATTGCAGTCGGATTAAATGCCATTTATTCTTTAAAGAATTTGAAAGATGTCAGCACGGATTCAAAAATTGAAATTATGGCGGAATCTTTTTCTGAAAGAGCCTTGTCCTGCAAATTTGAGAAAGAAGGCGTTTTGTCTATAGGTAGCTTAGTCAGTTACAGAAAAACTAATGACTCAGAAATTAATCGTATTTTGGGTATCGTTAAAAAAATCACAATGCCAAAGCAAGATGGCTATATCAAATTTGAATTAACGCCTATTGCAGCTCAATGTTATGCAGTCACTTATTTAAATCTAAATTCAGGTTTAAAAAGTGATCGATATGAAGCTATTCTTTTTGGCATAAAAGAAAAAACCTTTATTGTGACAGATTCCTTTTTGCTTAAAGATGATGATATTTTAAAGCTGTTTTTTAATGATGATAAATTACCCATTATATTGGGCAACAGAAAAAATATAGGAATAGGCTATTGGCAATTTGAATGCCGCCAATTAGAAGAGCATCAAGTAACTCAGTTAGCAAAGCAAAAAGGTTATGATTTTTTCTAGCACGCCATCAATTTTAAAACACTCATCAACCTTGTAGAGCGGACTTTAGTCCGCACCTAGCCCACCTCGAATAACCAGAATAGTTAACTTAAATTGGTTAATTCCTTCTCAGGTTTAACAAAAAACCATCCCTAATATCTGACTGATCTTCTCTTCCTTACCTTCCTGAAAGCATTCTTTATAAACTCAGAGTTTATAGACTATAAACTATCAAGAATTTTTTATTTCCATTAAAATTTCAGCTGAAGTAGATATTTGTTTCTTATATAGGCTTAAATAGCTTTTCATTTCCATGAAAATGACCGACAAATACTGTTTAATAAACAATGCTTTAACAATAGAGTCACTTGCAAAACTATTTAATATCTTACTCAACACTATATATTGTGTTTATTTATATAATAAATCACAAGATATAGATGACGATGCAAAAATTGGTTAATTTTTATACGGTTTTGCAAGTGGCTCAATATATTGATTAATGGGCAGATGTTAGGTTACGTTATCGCGCTTTGCTTGATAAGCTAACCCAACCCAACCTACAGTCTAAGCCATTGGTTGTTCCACAAACATTGATAGGCTATACATAGATAGCGGCTAATTTTATAGACTAGATAAATCGAACTTCGAACATGAATTATGCTGGAAGATAAATAATAATTAGATTAACTGGAGTTATGCAATGAGTAATATTTTAAATGAAGTTTTAAGTGCGAATAGAGAATATGTCAATAGCTTTGGAAGCAAAGGCGATTTGCCTATGCCTCCAGGCAGACAGTTCGCAGTTCTTACTTGTATGGATGCACGATTAGATCCCGCTAAATATGCCGGGCTTGCTGAGGGAGATGCCCATGTTATTCGTAATGCAGGTGGGCGAGCCAGTGATGATGCGATTCGTTCCTTAGTCATTTCCTATAAGTTGTTAGGCACAAAAGAATGGTTTGTGATTCATCATACCGACTGTGGTATGGAAACCTTTAATAATGAAATCATGGGTGATCTACTATCCGGTAGCCTTAAAACTTCAAGTGTAGATGCATCGGGTTGGCATGATAGTTGTGCAGGTGGCGGTACAACAGATGGCAAGTTTATTGAATGGCTGACTATTAGTGACCAGGCAGCCAGTGTTTTATCGGATGTTCAACGTATAAGAAACAATTCGATGGTTCCTGCGGATATTCCAATCTATGGATATATCTATGATTGTAAGTCGGGCGCATTGGTAGAAGTTCCAGAAGCGACAGAAGCTGGTAAGGCTTCTTAGGAATTTTTATTCCGTTGATAATCCTCTTATCGTAGGGCGGAAAAGCGATAGCGCCTTCCGCCATTAAAGCGCATCTTAAACTTTTATTATAAAAAATGTCGGATAACGCTATCGCTCATCCAACCAATATTCGTATCCGCTATAAACCCCAGGGGGAACATGGAAGACCGACAGCCTCCCAAACATGCCATCAATGTATCCTGGATGAGGCGTAGCGGAATCCGAGTTCAATCGCATCATTCCTCCCGGATTTCGCTGCGCTACATCCAGGCTACCCGTTAATTCAATATTAGGGTCGGTTGCCCTGGGTTTTATAGTGGATACCAATATTCCACCTTACAAGTTAGATATAAATCAAAAAATGTAAGTTGGGTTAGATTTTTTAGCGCAGCGAAAAAACGTAATATCACATCAAGTTAGATAGGATTATGTTGGGTTACCAAATCGTGCCATGTGAAAAAACCTGAAACCCAGTAATTATACTTCACACGGTCACGGTTGCGGATTTCTAGCGGTCGGTTTTTGCCGTGTTAAAACATGTTTTAGCACGCCAAAATTTATATTTTGAAGCGTTTTAATATATGCAGTAACAGCTAAGAATGCAATTAATGGCGAATAAACTGGAAAAATATAGCTGTTGAAATAATCCCTATTGAGTTATCAACTGTTTGGCCGAAGGTTATGATGTTCATGAGTTGAGTTGAAAATGATCAATATATTTTTTGGATGTGTTAAAAAGTTAATGTATTATTGTAGTAAGGATATCAGCCCTGAACTGAGACTACTAGAAAGTGTAAAGTATTGATTTGTGAATAAATCATCCAGAATACTGAATCCTGACTCATTAATACCAATTACTTCATCAAAAAAAATGAAAAAAATTCCCCCGAAACATCAAACTGGAACTGTATATCCTGTAAAAAATAATCAAATAGTGGTGGGGGGCGTTAAATTAACGCAATTAGCGCAACGCATAGGCCAGCTACCTTTTTATGTTTACGATCGTAATCTACTAACCCAGCGGATAACAGAATTACGACAGCAGATGCCGGATAATTTAAAAATTCATTATGCAATGAAAGCCAACCCAATGCCGGCATTAGTACAACATATGTCTAGCATTGTAGATGGTTTTGATCTGGCTTCTGCTAAAGAAATGCAGGTTGCATTAAATACCACCATGCCTACCAATCAGATCAGCATGGCAGGCCCTGGCAAGCGCAAAGAAGAATTAAGCCAGGCTATTGCAGCAGAGATAACCCTTAATGTTGAGTCGCTAAACGAACTGGAGACCATTGCTGAAATTTCTAATCAAACCGGAATTCAGGCGCATGTAGCCATTCGTATAAACCCAGCATTTGAACTTAAAGCCTCAGGCATGAAAATGGGCGGTGGCCCCAAACAATTTGGAATAGATGAGGAGTTATTACCCGACACAATAAACCGAATTCAGATACTTGATCTGGATTTTATGGGCTTTCATATTTATAGTGGCTCCCAAAACCTGAAAGCAGAATCAATTATTGATGCTCAGCAAAAAAGTCTAGATTTAGCGGAGAGACTCACCAATCAAAGTCAAATAGCCATTAAAAAACTTAACTTGGGTGGCGGCTATGGCATTCCCTATTTTCCCGGTGAAATACCTCTCAACACACAGCAAGTTGGAGAGACACTTGCTGTAGCTATGGATAACTTTAAAACCACACATCCTGAAACTGAAATTATTATTGAGTTAGGAAGGTATTTAGTAGGGGAGGCTGGTTTGTATGTTTGCCAGGTAATAGATAAAAAAGTCTCTAGAGGACAAACTTATCTTGTTGTGAATGGTGGACTACATCATCATCTTGCTGCATCAGGAAATTTTGGACAGGTGATTCGAAAAAATTATCCGGTAGCAATAGGGAATAAAATGCAAGAATCTGAAATGGAAACAGTTAATATAGTAGGGCCATTATGTACGCCACTAGATAGTGTAGCTGACAAATTTGAATTGCCGCTAGCGGAAATTGATGATTTAGTAGTGGTATTCCAATCAGGTGCTTATGGATACACAGCAAGTCCACATCTATTCTTAAGCCAGCCGGAATGTGTGGAAGTGTTGGTCTAGATTGAGGAAGAAATAAATACCCGGCATAAATTGCTTAACGAGGTAATTCGAATAACGAATCGTAGGTTGGGTTAGCTTATTGAGCAAAGCGAGATAACGTAACCCAACATATTAAAAATACAGTATAGATCCCCGTCTTTCATCATAGAATTTTCGATTTTATTCAATTAATAATTTATTAAATAAATAACTCACTCACTCACATTATAAAATACCGATTATAGGTAGCCTGGATGCAGTGAAACGGAATCCAGGGTTCAAGGCTATAGCAAAAACCTGGATTTCACTGCGCTACACCAGGCTACATTAGTTTCCATCTTTAATGAGTAGCAAAATCCTAAAACAGTTAATAATGTTTACAAATCTTAAATCACAGATAAAGGTTGGGTGAATATTTAAACAAAATATGTATTTTATTTTATCTTATCTTACTAAATTAATAAATATTATTATTGGGTCGGTAAAAAAAGTATATTGTTATTATTGTGTAGTGGTTATAAACAATTGAATATTAAGATTATATTTAATTATTGGAATTGCAAGTTGGTATTATGAAAGGTGGGATACTGTAGTTAATTTCTCTGATTTAGACAAATTAGTCGCAGTGGACAGTAGTATTCAGTGAAAATTATAAAGTTAAGCATAGACACCAATCATTATATAACGCACCCATAGAAATTTAATCCAGTAGGTTGGGGAGGCGAC
>CAYNRB010000087.1:0-12285 GCA_964399475.1 uncultured Methylomarinum sp. | reverse complement strand
TATACTCGATTGGAACTGGAATGAAGATCGCTGTACTATTAGCGCAGGCCATGGCTCAGAAAATATAACTTGTTTAAGAAGATTTGCTACAGGACTGATTAAATCCATTAGCAAAGATAGCGTTGCTGAAACAACTAAAAAGCTAGCTCGCAATGTGAGACGAGTATTTGATTATTTAAGAATGACTGTCAACTCTATAAGGTTCATATATTAATACTAAAGTCAATATTTTTAGAACGGTTTCGCCGTGGTTGTTGTTGAGTCAGATCTTGCGCTCTACGAAATAGAGCGATTCGTTGTCCCATTTGCTGATAAAAAAGTTTGTCTTTTGATGTCATTTGGGTTGTCCAGTGAATTATTGACGCCATTAGTGTACCCCCTGTTTGGGTTGGGATTGATTTACAGGTTGACCTTACTCTAAAACAGAGTACTCTGCAACAGAGTTATTTTTCTCTAAATATCTTGACAGTATTCTCATATTGGAAGTTTTATGGCTCGCATCCCCAAATCTGAAATTGAACAGTTAAAGCAAGAGGTCTCTTTACAGCGTTTAGCTGAATCAGCTGGTATTGTTTTAAAAAGGCACGGAGCAGATTTATTGGGCTTATGCCCATTCCATGATGACAAAAATAAGGAAAAAAGGGTCAAGTCCCGAATTACGAATTTATTACCATGAGAACATGATGCCCTATCGGGCAAAAGATTAAGAGCTCCAAGTATTCTATCCTAAAAAAATAAACCACCTATTTTCTTGCAAAGCTGATTATAATCCAGTTCTATGGAAACAGTTCAACAAAGCCCAATCACTCTAAAGCTTATCTTTCAACTGGGATTCTTTCCTTGTCGCCTATCCGACACTGGTTACCTGGACTATGGCTTACAATGTTTGGAAAATCATGAAATGCCGAGAACCTGAGGGTCTCGGTTTTTCCACATTTGCCTGCCCTGTTCATCCGAGTGAAATACGTCATGTCCCTCATTCCTGCAAAATGCCGCTTTTGTTCCGTCTGTGCCAAAGTTCAAATTGATAAGTGGGTAGCGGACATGAGTCGGCTTTTCCCAAACTGTTCTTATTTCTATGTTACGTTCACCGTCCCTTCTCAGTTCCGAACACTACTCTTTGAGAAAAGGAAGCTGCTGAATGCCGTGTTTTCCGCCAGCGCCAGTACTGAAACACTGATCTCCTTTTGCAAAGAGCAGGGGTTTCTTCCTGCTGTGACACAGCGGTTCTTCATACCTTTGGCAGTGATCTGAAGCGACATGTCCATGTTCGCGTCATCATTAGTGCAGGTGGCTTGAAATTATCTGGCAAGGCTGAGCGTTACACTCGGTTCGAGCAAAGGAAACAGCGAAACCCTAAAGCCAAAACAAAGAACGTCTCGGTATTAACTAATAATCCTGAATGGATACCCTGGACTAAGTTCCCCTACAAAATGCTACAAAAGCGTTACCAAGCGCTTCTCATCAAGCATCTAAAAGAGCAGATTAATAAAAACATTAACTCTAAAAAGCCAGATCAGGCATTGTCGGTCTTTTCTGATCTGGCCATTGCAAACACGTTTTTTGATGATCTTAAAAAAGAGTATCAAAATAGCTTCTATGTTCACATAACAGAAGAACGAACAGATCTTAAATTGACCGCTGCCTGAATAGGACGATATGCCAGACGTCCGCCTTTATCTGAACTCCGGATCAAAAGTTATACGGGTGAAACTGTTACTTTTGAGTTTAAAGACTATGCAGACAATGGCAGCAAGGTCTTGTACACATTAAAATCCATTGCATTTATCAGAAAACTGATTCGTCATATTCCCCCGCATTACTTCAATGTCATAAGACACTATGGGCTTTCTGCCAGCAGGGTTAAAGCTACAATAAAACAATTACCGACAAGCTATTGGGAAAAGCATCTGACGTGAAAACAGCAAAGACATGGAGAGAAAGACAGCTAGATTTTAAAGGTAAAGACCCCATCATTTGTAATATTTGCCAGACAGTCATGGTCTTTGTTACTGCCCACATTCCAAATCCTTTGGCCTTGGTTAAGGCAAAGTTACAATCTACTTTCCCTGAATTGACTCCATTTATAGCCTTGTTGCGCCTTTTTTTCAGAAAGTAAATCATTAATTAATGGATTTTTTAACGAAATGATTAATAAAACCTATTCATCACGGGTACAACCCAAAAGCGACTGACCCTGTACGGCTACAAAATGTCAATAAATATTTATGAAAACTTTGTTTTTCCGATACATTAAAATTAAGTAAGATTAAGTGGATATTCTGGTTTTTATGAGACCTAAGGGAGAAGGAAAAAAATAATCATCCAATCTTGCTGGTCTTTTTGTCCGTGTTCGATCGTGCAGCAACAGTTAAGTACCCAAGCATAATTAATTTAACATTTTACTTGTCTTTTTTTCCATCTTCAGCGTTGCATAAATAGTTACGTAGCTCGCTATGCGCCTATTGCTGCACGATCAAAGACAAACAAAAATCCTGCCCAATAATGGATGATTATTTATTTCCAGCTCCCTAATGATATTTTTGGTCTCAAAATAAATCTGCGAGATCAGGCGTTCTGAACCTGCTTAAGGTTTTTATAACCATCAAAATAATATTATCGGAACATTAGCGCCTCACAACAGTCTATTGGCAAAAAAATGGGAGCTCTCCAAAAAGGTAAAGAGAATTAAGTATTTTGGCTATGGTCTGTTTTTACTTTCTTGTTTGTGAATTTTGTCCAGTTTGGTTTTAATTCGTCTTCTTTTTAATGGAGATAGGTAATCTACAAACAGTTTTCCCTCCAGGTGGTCAATTTCATGTTGAATGCAAATGGATAACAATGAATCTGCATCTAGCTCATATGGATTGCCATCTTTGTCCCATGCTTTTATTCTAATTTGTTCGGCACGGGCTACATTTTCAAAAAAACCTGGGACAGACAGACATCCTTCTTCGGATTCTTCCTCTCCTTTTTTTTTAATAATTTCTGGATTTATCAGGCATAAAGGGGTATCTTTCTCTTCACTGACATCAATGACTATGATGCGCTGGTGTATGTTTACCTGAGTCGCTGCTAAGCCTACGCCCTTGAATTGATACATAGTTTCTAACATGTTGTTCACTATGTTTTTTATTTCTTCATTAAAAACAGTGACTTCCTTGGCTTTGGTGCGTAAGCGTTTATCAGGGAATTCGAGAATTGTCAGAATGCTCAACGGCTACTCCATTTTGTAAAAAAACTTAAAGATTGGAATTCTATCTGAATTCCTCTAAACTTTAAATCCAGTATATAATTTAAATTCATTAGGGGCGTTTAAAATATGGCTTTTCGTACAATTCTGGGATTTTTAGCCCCATTTCTTTTTAGTCTAAGCATCCATGCCGATGTTCTTAAAATCAATCCTGACCATCCTGATCTCTATACCGTAGTCAAAGGGGATACCTTATGGGATATTTCGGGAAAATTTTTGCAAAACCCTTGGCAATGGCCGCAAATATGGAATAACAACCCGCAAATAAAAGACCCCGATTTAATTTATCCGGGTGATACTGTTTATTTTTCTATAGTGGATGGCAAGCCTCGGTTGAGTCTGTCCAAAAATAAGATCCTTAGTCCTCGTATCAGAAAACGGCCTCTGGAAGAGGCAATAACATTAATTCCTATTGATGCAATCGCTCAGTTTTTAAACTCACCAAGGGTGGTCACTAAAAATGAATTGGCGAAAGCGCCTTATGTTGTAGATTTTGCAGGAGAGCATATTGTTGTTGGTGCAGGGGATAGAATATATGTTCGTTCAATTCTAAATCCGGAAACCCCAAACTTTACAATATATCGGGAAGGTGAAGTTTTTATTAATCCAATCACTGAAGAAATTTTAGCCTATGAAGCAAAATTTATTGGAGAAAGTACGATAGAAAAAGCAGGTGATCCAGCAACACTACTGGTCACAAATTCTAACTCTGCCATTCGTAAAGGTGACAGAGTCATGCCAAGTTCTAAAGGTGAAATAGCCTTAAATTATTTTCCTCGCCCTCCAGAAACACCGATTTTTGCAAATATTATTAGCGTACTTGATGGCGTTACTGAAATTGGTCAATATAATATTGTCGTGATTGATAAAGGAACAAAGGATGGCCTGAAAACTGGACATACCCTGGTTATCTATCATCTTGGACGAACTGTTAGCGATCCCTTTTCTGGAAACACTAATGAATCAGTCAAGTTACCTAACGAAGAAGCTGGGATATTAATGGTTTTTCGTCCATTTGAACGGGTTAGTTATGCATTGGTGCTCAAAGCGACACGTTCTATTCATATTTTAGATAAAGCCCAGACAGAGTGAATTTTTGTTTGATCTCAGAATTAATCTAGGTTTATTACAAGTCCTCAATTTTAAGTGACTCAATCACCACCATCAGCAGATAATTTAAAATATTGGCTTGCGTTATTAAGAACACCAGGAATTGGCTATAAAACATTTCTGAATATATTGGAAACATTTGAACCTGAGCAATTATTTCTTCAATCATCCGGAAGTCTTTCTACTTTAAGGTTAAAAAGTAAAAGTACTGATTTTATTAAAGCACCTGACTGGGATCTGATAGATAAAGATTTAGAATGGCTGCAACAGGCAAATAATGAAGTTTTAACAATTTATGATCCTGATTATCCACCACAACTAAAAGAAATAGACAGTCCTCCCCCTTTGCTTTTTATTCGGGGTAATAAAAAACTGTTATCCCAGCCCCAAATTTCAATAGTAGGAAGCCGAAACCCATCACCTTCAGGTCAGCAAACAGCCGTTGAATTTGCTCAGACTTTAGTGGGATTTGGTTTTACCATTACCAGTGGTTTGGCACTGGGAATTGATGCAGCAAGTCATCAAGGGGCTCTCAATGCGAGTGGAGATACCATAGCAGTAGCTGGAACGGGTCTGGATAGAGTTTATCCAGCTAGGAATAAACAACTAGCAACAGATATAGCCAATCAGGGGGTTCTGGTTTCTGAATTTCCGCCCGGTACTCCTGCTAAAGCCAATCATTTTCCTAGACGAAACAGGATTATTAGTGGACTATGTATTGGTTTGCTGGTTGTTGAAGCGGCTAAACGTAGTGGCTCGCTTATTACTGCACGAATGGCGCTTGAAGCCAATCGTGAAGTTTTTGCAATACCCGGCTCTATTCATAATCCTCTAGCGCGTGGATGTAACGCCTTAATTAAAGAAGGTGCGAAATTAGTTGAAAATACGCAAGATATTTTTGATGAATTAGGTGAATATAATCAACAGCCTAATAAAATTGAGACAGAAAAAATTCAATCAATGCTTGACCAGGAGCAACAAAATCTATTGAATCTTATAATGTTTAGCCCCACATCGGTAGACTGGTTAGTGCAAGAATCTGGGATTTCAGTTGAAATTATCTCATCAATGTTACTGATGCTTGAATTACAAGGCAGTATTGCTACTACACCAGGTGGCTATATGCGAATTAAATAATAAGGTGATATGAAAGAAAATATTTTTGATGTCTTGATTTATCTGTTTGAGAACTATTTAGACGATGAATTAGACTTGATACCTGATAGTGAAGGAATTAAAAGCGAATTAGTCCAAGCTGGTTTTCATCAGACGGAAGTGAATAATGCATTTGTCTGGCTAGAATCTTTGGCGGAAGAAAGTATTATTAAACCGGTTATTTCTTCAGCGTTTCGTATCTTCTGTCCACAAGAAATAATAAAGCTTGATTTGGAATGCCGTGATTTATTACTTTTCCTCGAACGTAATGGTATTTTAACGCCAATTACCCGAGAAATAGTCATTGATAGAGCCATGGCAATCGAAAACGAAAGGCTTTTTCTGGATGAATTAAAATGGATTGTATTAATGGTTCTGCTAAGCCAGTCTGATGATGACCTGGCTTTTTCAAGAATGGAAGATATTGTCTACGACTTAACCCCAGCTCTTTTAAATTAAAACACGTTATTCTTTAAGATCATGAGTAAAAATCTTGTCATTGTAGAGTCACCTGCAAAATGTAAGACAATAGAAAAATATTTAGGCAAAGACTTTCAGGTTTTGGCGTCATACGGTCATGTAAGAGACTTGATTCCCAAAGAAGGTGCGGTAGATACTGAAAATGATTTTGCAATGAAGTATCAGATTATTGACCGCAATCAACGTCATTTGCAAGAAATCACTAAAGCTGTAAAGAAAGCTGAAACGCTTTACTTAGCAACAGATCCTGATAGAGAGGGAGAAGCAATCTCCTGGCATGTTTATGAGCATTTAAAGTCCAAAAAAGCCTTAAAAGACAAAAATGTCTTAAGAGTGGTTTTCCATGAAATCACCAAAAAGGCAGTCACGGCAGCTATAGAAAACCCCTCAGAATTATCAATCACCATGGTTAATGCTCAGCAAGCGCGTCGGGCATTGGATTATCTGGTAGGCTTTAATTTATCTCCTCTTTTATGGAAGAAAATACGTAGAGGTCTTTCTGCTGGGCGTGTGCAAAGCCCCGCTTTAAGAATGATTGTTGAACGTGAACTTGAAATTGAAGCCTTTAAAAGCAAAGAATACTGGACACATACGGCAGAGTTAAATGCCAAGGAACAAGCTTTTAAAGCTAAACTTACTCATTTCGAAGGTGAAAAACTTAAACAATTCAGTATTGTTGATGGGGAGCGGGCAGAAGCAGTTAAGCAGACCTTAATTAATGCAGCGGATGGCCAATTAATGGTTGAAAAGCTGGAAAAAAAGCAAAGAAAACGAAATCCTGCAGCTCCATTTATTACTTCAACCTTGCAACAGGAAGCGTCAAGAAAATTAGGCTTTACCACTAAAAAGACCATGATGGTTGCTCAACAACTTTATGAAGGTATTGAGGTTGATGGCGAAACAGCAGGCTTAATTAGTTATATGCGTACCGATTCAGTTAATTTGTCGGAAGAAGCCTTAACGCAAATTCGTGAACTGATCGTTGAAAAATATGGTGCGGAAAATCTGCCAAAGCAACCTCGTTCTTTTAAAACCAAATCAAAAAATGCGCAGGAAGCACATGAGGCAATTCGCCCCACTGCGGTACAAAAATTACCGGAAAAAATCAAAGGCAATTTATCTGCCGATCAATATAAACTTTATAACCTGATTTGGAAACGGACAGTGGCTTGCCAGATGGTTCATGCCACTTTAAATCTGGTGGCTGCTGATTTAAGCTGCGGAAGTAAGAATAATATGTTCAGGGCAACGGGATCGACCATTGCAAAACCTGGGTTTATGGCAGTTTATCTGGAAGGAAAAGACGATAATAAGGACTCTGATGACAAGGAGAGCTTCTTGCCTCCTATGGAAGAAGGCCGTCCTGTTCCATTGGATCTAATTAATGCCAATCAGCATTTTACAGAGCCTCCGCCTCGTTATGGTGAAGCTAGTTTGGTTAAGGCGTTAGAAGAGCATGGCATCGGCAGACCCTCTACCTATGCTACGATTATTTCTACTTTGCAAAATAGAGAATATGTCACACTGGAAACAAAACGATTTTATCCTACCGATGTAGGACGGATTGTTAATAAATTTCTGACGGATCATTTTACTAAATATGTAGATTATGATTTTACTGCTAATTTAGAGGATGATCTGGATGCAGTGGCGCGAGGCGAGAAAGAATGGATTCCTTTAATGCATGATTTTTGGAAGCCTTTTACTCGCTTGATTGCAGAAAAAGAAAAAAGTGTACAGAGGAAAGATGTTACTCAGGAAGAAATGGATGAGAAGTGTCCTGAATGTGATAAGCAACTCTCTATCCGATTAGGACGTAATGGACGCTTTATAGGTTGTACAGATTATCCGACTTGTTCCTATACACGAAATCTGAATGACGATGGTTCAAGCCCTTCTGAACCCGAAGTTGTAGAGGGAAGAACCTGTCCTAAATGTGATTCCTCGTTAGTCATTAAAACCGGTCGATATGGCAAATTTATTGGCTGTAGTGGATATCCAAAATGTAAACATATTGAGTCTTTGGAAAAGCCTTTAGATACTGGTGTAGATTGTCCCCAGTGTAATAAAGGTAATATTCTTAAACGCAAATCTCGCTACGGGAAAATATTTTATTCCTGTTCAGGGTATCCTAAATGTGATTATGCATTATGGAATGTACCTGTTAAAGAAGATTGCCCTGATTGTAACTGGCCTATATTGACTTTGAAAACGACAAAGAGACGTGGCCCTGAAAAAGTATGCCCTCAAAAGGAATGTAAATATGCAACACCTTATGAAGGGGATCCTGAAGATATAAATGGACCAGTAGAACAAAAAACTACATAAAATTTTAATGAGTACTATTTCATCTTTTAAAATCAGACAGGCTGTAAAAAAAGTAAATCATGGTGGGATAATAGCCTATCCAACTGAGGCTGTTTATGGTCTCGGTTGTGATCCGTTAAATGAACTGGCGGTATTGAATCTTCTTAAAATGAAACAACGTTCGGTAGAAAAAGGTTTAATACTAATAGCTTCATCAATCGCTCAGCTTGAACCTTATCTGCAATTAAATGATCAAATTCTTTCGCGTGTTCAGGCCACCTGGCCAGGAGCCGTTACGTGGATAATACCTGCGCAAATTTGGGTGCCGGAATGGCTGACGGGCAGTCATTCCACATTAGCGGTAAGAGTAACCGCACATCCTATAGTCAGGTTATTATGCGATGAAATGGATGGCGCATTAGTATCAACGAGTGCAAACTGTAGCAATAAACCTGCTGCTACGCATTCATGGATGGTTCCTGGTAAATTAAGAGATAAAGACTTATTTATTCTTGCTGGGGCATTGGGTGGTTTAAAACAGGCTACGCCTATTTATGATGTTTTGGATTATCAGCGAGTACGATAGTTCTCATTTGATTACAATCGCCTAATTCTTTGAATAAAAGAAGTTTTGATAAGGTTAAGTAAATTTAAGTTTTTTTCTTAAAACCTTGATTCCACTTCGTTTCATCAAGGCTACAAATGATTTTATTTTAATTCTTCGAATCTGTAGAAGATTGTTGTTGTCTATAGTTAATATCAGCTAAATATTTTCGACTTAATTTAAACACAACAGGGCTTAATAATACCAATGCCAGTAAATTAGGGATAGCCATCATTCCATTTAAAACATCGGCTAATAACCAGATGATTTCAAGTTGTCCCATAGCACCCACTGGAATGGCGCATATCCATAATAAACGATAAGGCCAAATCACTTTAACACCGAATAAAAATTCAGCACATCTTTCGCCATAATAACTCCAGCCTAAGATGGTGGTGAAAGCAAAAACGACTAATCCAGCGACTACTATATAGCCTCCAAATCCTGGCAGTCCTGTATTGAAAGCGAGTGTGGATAATGCAGCTCCTGTTTCTCCACTAGACCATGCGCCGGTTAATATGATAACTAGAGCCGTCATGGTACAAACTATTATGGTGTCTAAGAAGGTGCCTAACATGGCAATCATTCCTTGTTGAACTGGGTCTTTGGTTTTGGCGGCTGCATGGGCAATAGGTGCGCTACCTAATCCGGCTTCATTTGAAAATATGCCCCGGGCAACACCAAAACGAACAGCTGCCCAGACAGCAGCACCAGTAAATCCACCAACAGCTGCTGTTTCAGTAAAAGCACTGGAAACAATCAATAATAACGCAGTAGGAACCTGTTCAATATGAGCAAATATTACAAATAAGGCTACTGTTATATAAGAAACAGCCATGATAGGAACCAATCGGGATGCAACAGAGGCAATTCTACCTATACCTCCAATGATTACACTGGCGGTTAATACAGTCATTAATAATCCTGTTTGCCAGGTAGGAATTTGAAACAGGGTTTTAACCGCATCGGCTACAGAATTTGCCTGAACCATATTACCGATCCCAAAAGATGCCAGAGTTCCAAATAATGCAAATAGGATGGCTAACCAATGCCATCGCTTTCCTAAGCCATTTTTAATGTAGTACATCGGGCCACCGACATGGCGGCCTAACTCATCAACTTCTCTATATTTTACTGCTAATACCGCTTCTGCATATTTTGTCGCCATTCCAAACAGTGCTGTCATCCACATCCAGAAAATTGCCCCCGGCCCACCTAATGCAATAGCGGTTGCTACACCGGCAATATTGCCTGTACCAATGGTTGCTGATAGAGCGGTCATTAAGGCTTGAAAGGGTGAGATGTCTCCTTGCTGCTTAGTATTTCTACTTTTCCAAAGCATAACAAAAGATTTAGGTGTGTATCTCCACGGAAATGCTTTTAAGCCTATCATCAGAAAAACCCCAACACCCAATAAAAAGGCCAGCATTACTGGCCCCCAGATTAAAGCACTGAGTTGATTCAAAAAATCTTCTAGCATTTTCATTTTAGTAATTTAGTGGCTTCCTCTGATTTTTCATAATCAACGCCGACACTAATAATAAAACTAGTGGCTTGCTCTATATCCATTTCAGATTTTGTGACTTTTGATTCATGAACAATCACTGTAAAACCAGAGGTCGGGTTGGGTGATGTGGGTACAAAAAGGATATACATATCTTTTTCTTTATTAGTCACATAGGCGGGAACCCATAAGCCTTCTTTAGGATATTCTATGTAAACCACTTCACGCGCTTCTTTTTGTTCATGACCTGAAAACATGTTGACCACTTTTTTAGTTACTCTATAAACCGTATTTAAAAATGGAATCCGATCAATAATATTATCTATAGCAGAAATGATGGATGATTTTCCCAGACTCAGGCGGTAGCCAACATAAGCGAATAGAGAAAAACTGACCATAAATATTAAAATAGTGACTACATAATTATCATAATAACCATAAACAAATTTAATTAAATCGGTAAAGCTGTTGTTTACAAAGAGTACTATTTGTCCGATCACGTAGATAGGAATAAAAGCTAAAATACCGATTAGAAAGTAATTAAATATTTTTTTCATGTGCTACTGTTCCTTTATTTAAAAATAAGCAAGATACCAGAAATTAATAGAAAACCAGCGAAAAACTGACTATATTTTTTATTATCAATTGCGCTGTAAATCATTTCTTCTGTGAGTAAAAATACGATAACACCCAATTGCAAAAAACTCATCTGACCAGCAAATGACAATTCAAATTGGGTACCTATAAAAAACAGGGTGATGAGTTGAAAACCTGCAAAAGTAGCATAACAAATTGCAATAGTCACTCGTGTTGAATTTTTATCGTAATTTTTGCCATGGACTATGGCGGTTAATAATGATCCGCCTAAATTGGTAAGGCCATGGATTAATCCCATCACCGATAAATAAGTTTTTTCATATTTAATCATTTTTTCTAATGATTGTTCCACGGCAGGGAAAAAGTTTTTTAACGCAACCATAATAAGAAAGCCGCCAATCAGGAAACTGATATTAATCTTGGCCATGCTGACTAAAAACAAAAAAACAACGATCAGCGGAATGCAATAAATCAAAACGTTTTTATAAAAAGCGATATCTATATATTGATAGTGTTTAATAATTTGTAATGAATTTATGGCAATAGAAATAGGCAGCAAAATACTTAAGGCATTGATGAAATCATGACCCAGTAATAATAAAAGAGGGGTTCCAAATAATAATACGCCGACACCAAAAATGGATTGAATCGCTGCCGTTGCTACAACGGTGAGTAGAATATCAATGGGCATATCATTTCCTTTATATAATTATTTTTTTGGAATTGGATTGGATATTAATATCATATTATAGCGACTATTGTGTTTTGGGGTATTTGTCATTGGTTAAATTCCAGTGTTTTTAGCTTCAGTTTTGAAATTGTTTAGATAGCTGGAAAGTTGCAGTATATTGAATGATAGCTGATTTTTGTTACGCTACAATTTAAGTGCAGAATTAGTTAATTTAGTATTAGATTGAAGCAGTGAAGAAAATTCAAGGTAATTTATCACAAACTTTTTGTTATTTATATCCTAGAATATCAAGCTTATCCGTGTTAAGTTTTTTTTAAAGTCATCTGAAAAATAGCATTTAGGCATTCTTCTCTTGTGCGAGTGTTTTTATGGTTTGTGACGAAAGTTTTTATCCATACCCTATCGTTTGTTCAGAATGTGTTTCTTAATCGCATAATTATGGGTTCAAAATGAACAAGTTTTTATTGATTAAATTGTTATTGTCAGCATTCTATTTATTTTATTACTTACCATAATCGGCTGTGCAGAAATTGAAAGTAAAAATAAAGCAGACTCTTCTTCAATAGACTTATAAAAGAATTCTA
>CAYNRB010000086.1:0-12326 GCA_964399475.1 uncultured Methylomarinum sp. | reverse complement strand
GATCCTTAGAGTGGTTTCGCAGTGCGGACATTTCTACTTGGGGCTGACAGAGTCCTGAAAGGGAACAATTTATTATTGTTGATCTTCCTGGATCAATTTATTAAGCATTTGTTTTTCTTCTGCCGTTAACAAATCGTGATGACTTGTTTGCCTTGTTTTTAAAAAAGTTTGTTTTATACGACGAGTATCAAATCTTCTTTCTTCACTGCGTCTATCATTAAAGCGACGATCTTTTTTGGGCCATAAAAAATTCTCCTGTTGAATTCTTGTTAACCATTCAGAGGTACCAAACTGATAAATTAAGGCTCGTCTTTCTGTATCTCGCCTTATCTGATGGCGTCTGACTATATTTCTATTAGACGATGGTGTCATAATACGGGTAGATGAAAATTTGTGATTAAGTTTTATAAGCGAGTGCGTGAGTTATTTTGTTAGTAAGGGAGATGGAAAAAAATAATCATCCAATCTTGCTGGTCTTTTTGTCCGTCTTTGATCGTGCAACAACAGTTACATAGCCTGCTATGCGCCTATTGCTGCAGGATCAAAGACAAACAAAAATCCTGCCCAATAATGGACGATTATTTATTTCCAGCTCCCTAATCCTACAATAAAAGTGGAACTTTGTCCCATATCATTTTTGATTAGTTATACATGCGGAAATTTATGTTGCTGATTTTTCGCCATAAGAAATGGGCTTGTTAGAAACAGCAACACAATCATTCGTAAAGTCTTCAAATGTACCGCGCTAAACCTACAATCCATGTAGGTAAAGTCGTATCCGCTATCTGTTACAGGGTGAATTTGATAGGGTTTTAGTAGGGTGGGCAGTTTTTTTGCTCACCGCAGCCTATTCCACCGTACTGGTGGGTATAAAAGACAGCCCACCCTTACCGTTCCCTTGAATTTTCAACTTTCCTATAATTTATAGTGGATACGTAAAATCAATAGAAGGTAATCTGCAACTACAACCACTTTATCAAAATTATAAAACGAAATATTTTCTAGAGAGCAGAGCCACCATTCAATTTAGTGTTTTATAACGCGTGGAAGTTCCTTTGCTTGTTCCACCCAGCTTGAAACCTGAGATAAAGCAGGAGGTTTTCTAACTAGATTTTTAGTATCATTAACTTCTAACATCTTAGCATGTAGATTTTCAGGTTTGCGTTGAGCCAGTTCCGGAACCGTATCAACACCAGCATGTTCGAGTAGATCTGCATATTGTGTACTAACACCTTTAACTCTAGTCAAATCAGCACGGTTGACCCAGTTCAAAATCAATTTTTCACTGATACCTGTGTTTTTTGCTATTTCCTTGCGTTGTTTTTTTTCACAAGCTAATTCAAGTAGTTGTTCTATTGAACTGATGCCTGCTTCTTGTAGTTTTTCATCATATGCTGCACCGATGCCTTCGATTTCTGATAAATGAGTCATGAGTATTCTCCTTTTTTGTGATTGATCAGCTTAAAAAAAACCAACTGAATAGACTATGAACGCAGATTAGCGGTCACAATACGGACTAAGGTAGCTTTGCCAGTTACCGATATATTATAACTGGTTACAGTAAATAACTTCAGGCTTGCCATTAGCAACAATGACTTTACCA
Source organism: uncultured Methylomarinum sp. (assembly GCA_964399475.1). Classification (GTDB taxonomy): domain Bacteria; phylum Pseudomonadota; class Gammaproteobacteria; order Methylococcales; family Methylomonadaceae; genus QPIN01. Next base: position 10,723 of record CAYNRB010000086.1, on the reverse strand, counting down.
ATTGAGAAAACTGTTTCACCTAACTGGGTCAAAGTTTCTAAGGTCTTATTTTCATCGTCGGCATCAATGCATATCACCATGCCTACACCACAGTTAAAAGTAGTTAGCATATCTTTTTGAGTAATATTACCTTGTGTCTGTAGCCATTTAAAAATTTCAGGAAACTCCCAGGCACTTAGGTTGATAGATGCATTTAATCCATCAGGTAACACTCTAGGCAGGTTTTCTGTTAAACCTCCTCCCGTGATATGTGCCAATGCATGAACAGGTACTTTATTAAATAATTCCAGCAAGGATTTTACATAAATTTTGGTCGGTTCGAGTAAGGTTTGACCTAGTGATTTGCCATTCAAGGAATCTTGTAAAGAAATGTTATTCATTTCAATAACTTTACGAATCAAGGAAAATCCATTGGAATGGGGGCCAGAAGAAGCAAGGGCGATGAGTTTATCGCCTGCTTGAACCTGAGTGCCATCTACTATCTTACTTTTTTCTACTATACCCACACAAAAACCAGCCAGGTCATAATCACCTGAATTATACATGCCTGGCATTTCTGCTGTTTCACCGCCCACTAAAGCAGCACCTGCTAGTTCACAACCCTTACCTATACCTTTGATTACCGAAACCGCCGTATCAACATCAAGTGCTCCAGAGGCGTAATAATCAAGGAAGAACAGCGGTTCTGCACCTAAAACTACAATATCATTAACACACATAGCAACCAGATCAATTCCAACAGTGTCATGAATTCCCAATTCCAGAGCCAGTTTTAATTTAGTACCTACACCATCCGTTCCTGATACTAATATTGGGTTTTTATAACGATCCAGTGGTAATTCAAAAAGAGAGCCGAAGCCACCTAATCCTGACATTATGCCAGGTCTGCGCGTTTTAGCCGCAATCGGTTTGATGCGTTCAACCAATGCATTTCCAGCTTCAATATCAACTCCGGCACTTTTATAATTCAGATTTATCTGCTTTTGTTCGCTCAATGTGGTTCTCAAATTAAAGTTATTGCTAAGACTACCGATATTGTACAAGACATCCACGTATTTGTGTGAAGGATATGAACGTAGGAATTAAAGTACTATTGCTTTGTTTGATTTTTAGCTGTCAAACTTTGCAAGCATTAGAAATACAGCGCTTATATGAAGCCGAAGTGATCTCTAGTAGTAACTCACTGCCCGATAAAGTCACTTCAATTCATCAAGCTTTAAAGATTGTATTAAGTCGAATTTTAACCGGTGATAATATTTTAAAAGATGATACCGTAAAAAAAGTATTAGATGATAAGGAGTTTTACGTAAAGGAGTTTCAATATTCTTTACCTATAAATTCCTCTACTAGTATGCATAATTCTAGATTGATTCGAGTTTTATTTGATGAGGACTTATTAATAAATGTTTTTCGTTCAAGTAGACTGGGGGTCTGGAATGAGATAAGGCCTAAAACCTTAATCTGGTTAGTCGTAGAAGAAAATGGTCAACAAAAACTTTTTGACGCAGATGCTATGCCTGATATTGAAGCTGCAATTGATAAAGCCTCTAAACAAAAAGCTGTGCCTGTCCTGTATCCTCTTCAAGATTTGCATGAAAAACAGCACCTTTCAATCAATGCTGTATTGAGCGCCTATGCTGATCAATTATTGGAATTTTCTAATCGGTATGATGTGGTTTCAACCTTGGCGGGTAAAATGGACAAAACAGGCGCATGCTGGAAAGCAGAATGGACATTTTATTTTGATACAAAAATTGATCAGTGGCAAAGCCAGTGTGGATCAATCAAAGAAGCCACTTTAAATGGGATGCAAGGTGTTTATGACAGATTATCGAAATTTTATTCGGTTAAATCAGAATTAAAAACCATTAGTTCAGTTTATATAAAAGTTGCTAATGCAACGGACAAGTTGGCCTTAGAAAAGGTTGACGATTACCTTAATTCTCTACCTATGGCCAAGACTATAACCTGGGTGGGCATTGATTCTGGCTATAATTTGTACAGGGTTTTTTTTGAAGGATCCAGGCAAGTATTCAATGAGTCTTTAACTCAAGGTCGCGTACTTGCAATCGAAGATATATCTCAGCAACATGCAAATGAAGTGAAATATAAATTATTGGCCGAATATTTTTAAATGTCTTTGTTCAAAGTATGCTTCGCGTAGCTATGATTGCGGATTTTAGCGAGTTAATTTTTGCCGACAGTAAGCTGCTGAAACGAACACATAACCATGCTAAACCACTGTTTCAGCAACACGGGTTATTGGAAAAGTCGACTACTAACAATTTGTAACCATAAGTATGCGAAGTATATACTTGAATTGCAAATTAAAATTGATTAAAGTTCTCATGTAAAAAATTAGAAAATTCTTTTCTGATTTATTTTTTTTTAAAGAACCTGAGAATATTTATGAAAATAACAAAAGGAATCATGCCGCTGGTAGTTTTTGGAGCCATTATATTTACGAGTTCCGCATTTGCTTATAGTAGCAAAACTGTAGATTATGGATGTAAAGACCCTAAATTTAAGAGCTTTTTCCCTGCCAAAAGAAAAAATAAAGAGCCCGTTCCTGAGGTTGAGTCAGGGTCTGAAATTTCTTTTACTGTTTCTGGAGGTGCGAGTAAGTACTCAATAATGGTAACAATCAAGAGACAGAAAATTAAGCCTGTGGTAGTGGATAAACAATCTTTTTATAAGGTATCAGCTAAAATACCTGTTGAGCTAAATGATGAATTTGCTCGTATAGATATTTGGGCTAAATCCAAGGATGGGCTTTGTTCAAGTAAGGATGGCTGGTTAATAAAAATTAAGAAATCTGTTAATGAAGCAGAAGCGACAGCAGTGCCTAAGCCAGAACTAGTGCCTGTACCCGTTGAAGACTGAGCATTCATGATCGCCGCTCTTTTGGTATTTTTGTTGTAGGCTGGGGGAATCATCCACCAGCCTTCTGTGTCGCAAGAAGTTTTTACATCGTGCTTTTCTGGCAAGGTGTCGTTATACCTTGATTACCGACCATCAGCAATGTATCAACACTTTCTCCTTCAAACTTTAAATCTAATTCACAGAGGTTAATATGGGCTTTGCAACAGCTAGTAAAATTATTTTTTTATTATTTTGGCCTTTAATTTTTGTGTTGATTTTTTATTTCAAAGATAAAGAAAAATTCAAACAAAAGCTGAAAATAATTCTTAGTAAAGACTGGAATCCTAATGGCTGAGTTACAAACCATAGAAGTATTACCCAAAGAAAAACAACAATATTCTATTATCTGGATGCATGGATTGGGTGCAAATGGACATGATTTTGAAGCTATTGTACCGGAACTGGATTTACCTGATGGACATGGGGTTGGATTTATTTTTCCTAACGCACCGGTCCAAGCGGTAACGATTAATGGTGGTATGGAAATGCCTTCCTGGTATGACATTTTAGAAATGTCATTTGAACGGCAAATTGATAGTAAGGGTATTGATCAATCTTCTGCTTCGATTGAGTTACTGATTGATAAAGAAATGGCTAAAGGAATAGCCTCTGAAAATATTCTATTGGCTGGTTTTTCCCAAGGTGGTGTCATAGCTTTACATACCGGTCTTAGGTTTGCACAGAAATTATCAGGAATTTTAGCACTTTCAACTTACCTACCGACTCTTAAACAAATTGAAACAGAGTTAGCTCTGGAAAACCAATCCATTCCCATCTTTATGGCACATGGAAGCATGGATCCAGTGGTGGATATTCAAATGGCTAAACAGGCTTTTAATGGCTTGCAAGCATTAAATTACCCAATCAGATGGCAGGAATATCCTATGCAACATTCCGTCTGTTCAGAAGAAGTACGAGACATTTCTGATTTTATTAAATCAGTATTATTAAGAGAAGGAAAATAAATAAAGGATAGTAAGCTGGGGCAGTGGGCGTTAACTGCCTTTAGAGTTTATGTAGGCTGGGCAAAGCAACGCCTAATTGCTCTCCCAACCTGCCATTATTTTAAAAAAGCAATTTAATTTTGAGGTTTTGCTTCTTTAGTTTCTGAATCATCATCTATCTTTGGATAAAAAGGCCATTTTTTGACATGCAGATATTTTCTGATCGGTGATTTAATAACCGATACACAAAGTGCAATTGAAAACAGACACCAGACAGCCGCGTATTCATTTGGATCATTGGTAGTCATATCAGCAATAAGTGGCCCTATTAAATAATGAAAACCAACAAAACGCCATGAGCCATAAATAAGAGGGATATAAAAGGCAGCTAAAATATAAGAAAAACCATGCAATCCCCAGTCAAATCCAGGCAACCATTCAACAGGCGCTGACATAATTCCATTTAATGGTAATTGCCAAGCAATATGCCATACACCCGAAACTGAGCAAGTCTGATCCCCACAGAAACCTTCAACCCCAATAACACAAGCACCTGCCCAGTCAAATGGAAATAATTTAACCAGCATTGCCAAAGAACTGACTGCACAAAGCGTATAGACAGCGGTACGAATTTTTATTTTTACTGGCTCTGGAATAAAGTACATTGCCACCATATTCACAAAGAAAGGCTGAAAGGCAATATGTATGTAACCTAAGAGCGTGAGCACTTGGTTACTGGGATTATCACATAGATCTATGTAGACATAAGTAAATGCCTGTAATAATTCCATTAAGGCAAAGTATGTTAATGGAATCCATAATTCTTTTGATTCCCCTTTATATGCAACATATGCTGCTGTACTTAAACCTATGACAGCTAAAACGCCTGATGCTTCACCGCTCCAACACATTTAGAGTGCTCCTGTTTGGTTATAATATTGATAAAAAAATCGAGATTAGAAATTAACCAAGCTTGGTTATAGCTGAATTTGTACCAAGGCAAGTCGCAATAAATAAACTACCAATCTTGCTGGTCTTTTTGTCCGTCTTTAGTTGTGTAGCAATAGTTACGTAGCTGGCTATGCGCCTATTGCTACACGACTAAAGACAAACAAAAATCCTGCCCAATATGGGTAGTTTATTTACTGCGAGTTACCTGAAAAACAATAACCAGGCAATGAGCCCAATAACAATAATCTAGAACAAAATTACAGCTAAAATTAGCAGACTGAAGTCCGCTCTATAAATTTGATTTTTTCTAGTTTCTCGAATTAACTCATCATTATATTACAAGAAATAATAAACAGGATAAAAATCTAATATTAGAAAAACAGGACTATAATAATCAAGTCATGCTCTAATACTATTTAGGTAATGATTAATTACATAATAAACAATATCTTATCAGTGTTAATTGGATTTTATTATCGTAGTTTTATTGATAAGAAAATCCTATTCCGTATGCGTTCCTAAAGTCCATTTTACATTTTAACCGGTTCAAATAAATCGCTGATTCAGTTTTTAACGCTATGAAAACAATTAAACCACACCATTCAGAGTACATTGAGCATCATGTAGCAAGAAGTGAATTGCTTACTCAGTTCCTAAGTTTTTTACCCAAAGCATCAGTTTTGTATGAGTCAGAACAACTCAAAGCTTTTGAATCTGATGCGCTGTCGGTTTACCATTGCCTACCATGGATAGTGGTGTTGCCCGAAACTATTGAGCAGTTACAAAAAATAGTAATTTTTTGCTATCAACATGGTATTCCTGTTGTGGCTAGAGGTGCAGGAACTGGATTGGCGGGGGGTGCAATTCCTTTGGATAATGGGGTGTTAATCAGTTTAGCAAAATTTAATAAAATTATAGAAATTGATGTGGATAACAGAATGGCTAGAGTACAGCCAGGGGTCACTAATTTATCGATTTCAAAATCTGTTTCTGCTTTTGGGCTATATTATGCACCCGATCCATCTTCGCAAATTGCCTGTTCAATTGGCGGTAATGTGGCTGAGAATTCAGGGGGTGTACATTGCTTAAAATATGGTTTAACCACCCATAATATTTTACGGATTAAATTTTTAACTATGGAGGGTGAATTGGTTACTGTTGGGTCTCATGGTTTAGATAGTAGCGGATTTGATTTGTTAGCATTATTGACGGGGTCGGAGGGATTGTTAGGAATCATTGTTGAAGTGACGGTCAAATTATTACCTCTGGCTGAAACTGTCAAGGTCATTATGGTGACATTTGATGCGTTAGAAAAAGCGGGTAATGCTGTGGCTGAAATTATAGCGAGTGGGTTAATTCCAGCGGGTTTGGAAATGATGGATAAAACTACAATTATGGCTGCTGAGGCTTTTGTTCATGCGGGTTATCCTGATAATGCTACAGCGATAATATTATGTGAACTTGATGGGACTAGTGAGCAAGTAGAAGAAGAGTTAACAAAGGCGGTTGATATTTTCATTAAACAAGGTTCGATAAACCTACAAATTGCAGAGTCTGAAAAGGAAAGATTAACCCTGTGGGCAGGTAGAAAAGCTGCTTTCCCAGCCGTAGGACGCATTTCTCCCGATTATTATTGTATGGATGGGACTATTCCCAGGCGTTATCTGGCAATGGTGTTAAAACAAATAGCGCTTTTATCTGATCAATATGGTTTGCTGGTTGCCAATGTATTTCATGCTGGAGATGGTAATTTGCATCCTTTAATTCTTTATAACGCAAACAACATAGGGGAACTAGAAAAAGCAGAATTGCTAGGAGGGGATATTCTTAAATTATGCGTAGATGTGGGAGGAACCATTACTGGCGAGCATGGTGTTGGGGTCGAAAAAATTAATTACATGTGTTATCAATTTGGAACAAATGAATTACAGCAATTCCACAAGCTTAAGCAGGCTTTTGATCAAAAGGGTCTTCTAAATCCTGGTAAAGCAATCCCAAGTTTAAAGCGTTGTGCAGAATTTGGTGCTATGCATGTACACAATGGTAATTTGGCATTTCCTGAATTAGATAGGTTTTAAAAAAACCATGAAGACTTAGGAGCGAGGATTTAATAATATCCGAATCTTGGCTTGTCTTTTTGTCCGTCTTCTGCGTTGTAGAAACAGTTGCATAGCTCGCTATGCGCCCGTTTCTACGCCTTGAAGACGAACAAAAATCCTGCGCCAAACTTTCGGATATTATTAAATCCTCACTCCTTAATAGAATAATAAGGTGATACCGTAAGCTCCAACATAGGTCATTATAAAATAAATAAATGCCATAGTCAGACTGGCTGCAATATTGATAGAAAGTAATTTTTTAATTATAAAGGTAATTAGCACAAAATCCCATAATATCAACAGACCAAAAAGCACATAGCTCAGCCAGTCCTCACTGATTGTTAGCCAAAAAACCACAGGAACACCAAATATTGCTACAACATTCTCACAAAATAAAATCGCTGTAGCAATTTGAAAATAAAGATGCGTGGTTTTATTTAAAAGTACAATAAGACCAACAAAAATAAGTGTTAGTGTCGTTTCTAAAATAACTTCGAATAAAGCTTCAGATGGATCTATCATGTTGGCTTGGATAAGCAGCTCAACAAAAAAATAAAACAACAGATTTTGCTTAAAAAATCCCACAGACTTAGGGAAATCAATGGGATTGACCTTAAGCCAGCATAGTGGTAAATACAGTTTTATCGAATTCATAGTTACATGGTAAGTTGGAGAAGTTATTAAAAATCAGTGGGATCATTTGGGTTTTGTGGGGTAATGAATTGATTTTCTCGATACCGGCTAAACTGATCATTCAATGTCTGAACCATATCATTGGTTTGCTCTAAAAGTCCTTTTATTTTTGTTCTGGTTTTTTTGTTTTTTCCCACTGGTTCATAAATAGGCAGAATTATGCGCCAGAAAGTAAGGCTTTTCTCAAATAATCCAGACAAATTTTCAGTAATATTCAGTTGTTTTTGCCTATCCTGTAATAAATTAATGATTAATCTGGCATGGACTTTAGCGACAATCAGATGAATAGGTGTCAAAATAACTATCAGTAGGACAATAGCGATTGAGCCAAAAATAGGGTCAAAAAGTGATTGAAGAATTGCTCCACCCGTAGAAATCTCAGCAAAAAGTAAAAAGGTAACGAAGATGCCTAAAATAATTAAGGTAGTCATATTGAGCCGATCTTTCCAGATAGCCAGCTGACTTTCTACCTCAGGAATAAAAACTTCGTTAATATCTTTTATGTTTTTTTCCAGAGCGTGTAAAACTCTGTAAGAACGGTCGTTTTCAATATTGGCTAGACGTTGATCAATTTCGCTTACTGATGAATTGTTTGAGTCGGATAAAACGATGATTTGTCCTGTATGTATACCCATCTCTGCCAATCGTCGTTGCCAGGAAGCAATTATTTCATTGTTTTTAACGGGATCAATACTAATTTCAGAATGATCCACCACAAAAATGAATTTATTTGAATCTTGTTGGGCAACAATTTCATCAATAGAATGCTGGGTATGTTCAGTTGCAGCATCAAACAAATCAGTAAACACAAGCACCAGATCCGACATATTTAAAATATGCTGTGTTAGCATTGGTTGGATCAGATTTTCTGAAGAGGAATCAAGAACTGGGGTGTCAATAAATAGCTTACCTTGTAATTTTTCGCTATTGACGGTTTTTAATTCAAGATAAGAATTAACTTTATTGCCTTGATCTTTTTCTGTTTGTTCGATTTTCTGACTAATCTGGTAGAACGGGAGTCTAAAATCTACGTCTAATGCGGTACCTGGTAATGTTGCTTGAGTGGGTTGCGGGGTATATTGGTGTACGGTGAATTTATGATTTGATGAATGAATTACGGCGTTTAAATAACGATTTAAAAATTCGGATTTGGCTGTTGAAAAACCACCAATTAAGCTGACAATAGGCCACCAGGAACTTTTACTGGCCGTAGTGTCATCATTATCAATTAAACCTAAATCAAATTCCAGTTGATCCAAATCATGAAAAGTTTTATTGGCTCTTTGTAAAATTGGATTTGAAGCAGAAAAATAATTATCTAGATTAATCAAATGCTTGCTTACAGATTTTTCAGCCATATATGCTAACCCTTCATTGTTGTTATTAGTTTGGTTATATATTAGGTTAAAAGTATACACTGAGTCGCTATAAACATAAAAAAAACTGATTGGATTAGGCGATATATTTTTTAAAGTTTATAAAAAACAAAGTGTTAAATATTTTATGCTCGCACCTTTAATTATTTAGTATTTTTATTTTCCATTCCTCAAACATATCCAAGTGTTAATTGAATAAATTAATCAGGTTTTCAGGAATTTTTGGTGTAGCTCCATCAGTAGTACAAACGAATGCGGCGACTTGATTGGCACATTCATTAATATATCTAGTATCAAAATTTTTTAATAATCCTAAGGTACAGGATGCAGTAAAAGCATCTCCAGCACCGATAGTATCTTTACAAGAAACATTAAAACCCGCATGAATGTAGAATTTACCTTCTGAAAAAATAAGACTGCCTGCGGCACCTTTTGTCAGGATACAAAATTTAAGCTTAAACCGATCAGAAAACGCTGATAATTGTTGCTTTTCATTACCCGAAATACCAAAAAGTTTACTTATAATTGACAACTCATCATGATTAATTTTGAAACAATTAGCTAGTTTCAAAGAGGCATAGATAATATCTGAGCTAAAATAGTTTTGTCTTAAATTAGCATCAAACATCTTTAAGCAATTAACTGGCAAATTGGACAGAAAATTACCGATGCTTGTTTCTGAAACAGAAGACCGTTGAGCCAAGGTTCCAAAACAAACTGCATCAATAGTTTGTTGCGAATCAAAGGAAATTTCCGGAATGAAATCCCAAGCAACATGGTTCTTAATACAATAGTCTGGAATTCCTTGTTGATCTAACTTTACTGAAACCTCCCCCGTTTTATGCGTATTACTTCTATGCAGGTATTTGCTTTTGACCCCCAGAGTATCAAGTTCACAAAGTAACTCGTTTCCCAAAATGTCATTACCAATGCTTGAAATAATATAAGAGTCTATTTCAGTTAAGCCCAATGCCTTAGCATGATAGGCAAAATTGGCAGGAGCCCCACCTAATTGCTTACCAGATGGAAGTAAATCCCATAAAATTTCACCTAAACCAACAATTGTAGTTGTCATAATGTTTTTTTTAAAGCAAATTAATAAGCATTGGAGATGAGAATAAGCAGTCGATCAAGGTTATACAAACATTTAAATTTATTCTAGCCACAAAATAAAAATTAAGGAATATAAGCTGGAACAGTAAATACATTGCCACTATCCTTTGCATTTTGATGGCAAGCCACACATTCTTCAGCAAATAATGCATTTTCACCATAAGGTATCAATTTTTGTTCACTCCAGCGCGCATAGCCCCAACTTCCCGTAGTCCGAAATTTTTTTGAATCCTTAATCATGATTTCCGAATGTACAACTTCACCAGGTACTATTGCGGCATCCCATTGTTGGTGCTGAATATTTTTCCAAAATAATTTAGCCAAAACAGTTCCTTCAGGCTAAGAATTAATATTTTCTAATCTTGTAGCTTTATTAGCAATACTATTTCCTAGTATTACTCGTTGTGTATTGTTATCAGTACGGTAAGAAGTACTGATAACACGCCAGTTATTCAAACCCAACGGATATTTGATACCGTTAAGCGTGGGTGAGATAGTTTCAGCATAAATAATACCAGGGAAAATGAAGTATAAGCTTATTGAGAATAATAAAGATTTAGATGAAAAACTGTTCATAATAGATGCCTGTAATTCTAGGAATAGGAAATATATAGGTTTTTTATTT
>CAYNRB010000085.1:0-12334 GCA_964399475.1 uncultured Methylomarinum sp. | reverse complement strand
GACAGTAGGGTGGTCAGTCTTGTTTGCCCACCAATACTGTGGTGAACGTTACGCTGGGGGAAAAAGACTAACCACCCTACAAAAAACCAATAACTTCACCTTGTAACATATAGTGGATACAAAAATTCTAATGTTAAAAATTGCCTTAGCACAAATCAACCTACTGGTTGGCGGCATTGCTGCCAACCAGACAAAGATAATTCAAATTGCACAACAAGCCCGTGATATTGATAAAGCAGACATTATAGTCTTCCCAGAACTGTGTATTACAGGCTACCCACCGGAAGATTTATTACTACGTCCAGACTTTGTTGAACATGCTAACCAGTCAATCATTGAAATTGCTCAGGCTATTCAGGGAATTGATATTGTTTTAGGTTATCCAGAGTTGAATGACAATCATCTATACAACAGTGCTGCTGTTCTAAGAAAGGGTCAAATACTTACGCGATATAGAAAAAATATCTTGCCTAATTTTGGTGTATTTGATGAGCAACGTTATTTTGAATCGGCTGACCAGACTTGCCTATTTTCTGTCAAAGGAATTTCTATTGCTCTCACTATTTGTGAGGATATCTGGAAACCAGGTCTAATAGCAAAAAACCAGCAAGCGGGAGCTGATCTAGTCCTGACTCTCAATGCTTCGCCCTTTCATGCCGCAAAAATCCATCAAAGAGAAGAAGTTATCTGTGAACAGGTTAAACAGGCGAAAATCCCTTTGTTCTATATTAATACGGTAGGAGGACAGGATGAGTTGATTTTTGATGGCGCATCATTTGTTGTTAATTCAAAGGGTAAAATCGTCTTTCGGGCTGAAGAATTCCAAGAACAAGTTTCGGTTATTGAATTTAATAATAGCGAACCTCAACCAAATTCCTGTGCACCCTTATATAGTAAAATATCAAGCGAGTATAAAGCTCTAGTGCTCGGTATAAAGGACTATGTGCATAAAAATGGTTTCAAGGGAGCGCTATTAGGTCTGTCTGGAGGAATAGATTCAGCATTGGTTTTAGCTCTTGCAGTTGATGCTTTAGGTGCTGACCAGGTAGAAGCCGTATTAATGCCTTCGAAGTATACTCAAGATATGAGTAATGAGGATGCCATTCTTCAAGCAGAAGCGCTAGGCGTGAAACATCATACTATTGCCATAGAACTGGCTGTATCCGCTTTTACTGAAATGTTAAGTGATATTTTTTCCGGTAGCCAAAAAGATACCACAGAAGAAAACATACAGGCGAGATGCCGTGGTGTATTGTTAATGGCAATTTCAAACAAACAAGGCAAGTTATTACTCACAACCGGAAATAAAAGTGAAATGAGTGTGGGATATGCGACGTTATATGGCGATATGGCCGGAGGCTTTGCACCTATAAAAGATGTACCAAAGTTACTGGTCTATCAATTAGCAAAATATCGAAACACCCTATCAGCAGTAATTCCAGACAGAGTGATCACACGCGCCCCATCAGCAGAATTAGCACCCGACCAGATAGATGAAGACTCTTTACCCCCCTACTCTATTTTAGATCCCATCTTGGAGATGTATGTAGAACAGGATAAATCTGCCTCAGATATTTTAGCAAAAGGATATAATGCAGAAGATATCAACCGGGCAATCTCACTAGTTGACAGGAATGAATATAAACGCAGACAAGCGCCACCTGGAATTAGAATTACTCCCAGAGCATTTGGACGAGATCGGCGATATCCTATTACTTCTGGCTACAGCGGAATATTAAAAAAGTAATTCAGCACCGAGAAAAACAATAGTCGATATCCAACTATGCTTGATTAATGTACTTTACATTAAAAAAAATGGCTTACCATGAATATTTGATTAGCTTATCAAGCGAAGCGCGATAACGTAACCCAACATCTCCCCATTAATCAATCTGTTTACTCTATTGATCAACGATTAAACAAGCAATTAAAATTTTCTGTCGAAAGTCTAGCTATTTCTTCAACACTTGTTCCACGCAATTCTGCTATTTGCTTAGCTACATATGGAACATATAGTGGATAATTTGGCTTCCCTCTAAAAGGTACCGGAGCCAAATAAGGAGAATCTGTCTCTATTAAAAACCGATCTTCTGGTACTTTTTTTGCAACATCTTTAATCTCTTGTGCATTTTTGAAAGTAACAATACCTGAAAAAGAAATATAAAATCCTAAATCCAATGCTTTCTTTGCATACTCCCAGTCTTCAGTAAAACAATGAATTATGCCGCCCACTTGGTCTGCACCCTGTTCTGCCAAAATATCTAGGGAATCATGTCCTGCTTCGCGCGTATGGATAATAAGGGGTTTTTTTAATGATTTTGCAGCTTGAATATGGTTTCTAAAGCGTTGATATTGCCACTCCAGATCACCCTCAGATCGAAAATAATCCAGACCTGTTTCTCCAATTGCTATAACTTTCTGATGATTGCCTAATTCAATTAACTCCTCGACGCTAGGATCTTTTCCTTCATGGACATTTGGATGAACACCCACTGATAGTGATATGGATTCATAATCTTTAACTAGTTCAACCATTGCTGGATAGGCTTCTAAGTCTATCGCAATGCAAAGCAGATGATCAATCTGTGCTTTTTCAACTTCTTTCATAAAGCAGCTGAAATCATTCTGATAGGGATTAAGATCTATATGATCCAAATGGCAATGTGAATCTATGAACATGATTAATAGAGGAAATTAACAGATTTGGGAATCGCACATTTTAAACTTGTTAAATGGGCGCAGGATTATAACCTATCTTCAACTAAGTACCCAAGCATAATTATTTTAACTTTTTACTTGTCTTTTTCCCCATCTTAGCCGTGACATAAATAGTTGCGTAGCCAGCTATGCGCCCATTTATGTCACGGCTAATATGAAAAAAAATCCTGCGTAAAATTGTTAAAATAATTATGCTTGGGTACTTAGTACTTCGGTTAGATTTAGACAAGAACAAGTATTGAAAAAAAGCTATTTGTAAAACCTTACATAGTATGTGTAGAACGGTCAGACTCTAATGCGCCAGCAAGATAAGTTTCTATCTTGTTGCGAGCTGCACCCCCATCCTGGTCACTGAATTGAACACCTACACCAGCGGCACGGTATCCTTCTGCTCCGCCTGGGGTTATCCAGATTATTTTACCAGCGATGGGTAATCTTTCCGTTTCTTCCATTAAATTGAGTAGCATAAAAACTTCTTCGCCCATTTCATATTGCCTTTTGGTTGGAATAAACAAACCACCATTAATTACATAAGGCATGTAAGAAGCAAAAAGCGCACTTTTTTCTTTAATAGTAAGGGATAATATTCCTTGTCTTGGGGAGGCTGATTCAGACATTAATTTAATTTGTTAGTAAAGTTGAAAGCTTTTAATCCTGGAAAATACCAGGACAATTTAGAAATCAATTAGTAGACTGATTTCCTTAGGAACGAGGATTTAATAATATGCGAAAGTTTGACGCAGGATTTTTGTTCGTCTTCAAGGCGTAGCAACAGGCGCATAGCAAGCTACGCAACTGTTGCTACAACGCAGAAGACGGACAAAAAGACAAGTCAAAATTCGTATATTATTGAATCCTCGTTCCTTAGTTCTATCCAGCGTATTAAAATTTCTTCAAACATCAATTGCTTATTAAGTTGAGACTCTAAACTCTGTTGTCTCAACAATAAAAAATCATAATATTTGTAGAGGTCTTTTAAGTTTAGTCGATGCCCCAATTCTTGCAAATCGGATTTTAAATCAAAATTATACAACCTTAATGGAGTCTGCTGATAACTGAGTTTCATGGTATCAATGACCCAGCTAATTAGCCAGCCCATCAATAAATTTGTTTCCTGAATGTCTAATTTATACCACTGTTCAGCCAAAACAGTAAAGCTTTCCTGTGATGAAGATAATGTAGACCATTGTTTAAAACAATCCATTCGTAATTTTAAGACGGATGTTTCAGCATATTGTCTAGCTAGCAATGGACTTCCCTGAGATATATTCATTAGTAAATCGAGGTTTTCTGAAATCCCATGTTGCTCCAGCCATGGCTTTACGACTATCGCTTCAGGAACAAATATATTCAGGTGTTGGCAACGACTTCTTATGGTTGCTGAAAGTTTGTAGGGTTTGTCCGAAATAAGAATTAGACTGGTTCGTTCTGTTGGTTCTTCCAGATATTTCAGAAAAGCATTAGCCGCTGCATTATTCAGACTATCCGCAGGATTAATGATAATCAATCGATGACTTTCAAATTGAGGTTTTAAGGAAAGCTTACTAACCAGCTGACGAATAGCGCCGATACCAATTGCTTTACCAATTTCTTCTGGCTCTATTACTGTGAAATCAGGATGAGTCTGAGCATGAAATAGTGTACAGCTTTGACACTTTCCACAATAGCTAGTATCCGACAAAGGACTAGCGCACATCAAAGATTGCGCATAATATTCAGCTAATTGGTGTTTGCCTAAACCCTTTAACCCAGTAACCAATAATGCCTGAGGTATTCGATCCTGGTTAATATAATTAACCAGTTTAGACCAACCTGGTTCTAGCCATGGTAATAATGGTTTTTTATCATTCATCTTTTAGGCATATGATCACAAAGTTTTTGAATGATCCGACTTATCTCCTTCTGGACATTTTCCAACACTTGATCCGCATTAATTACTTTAATCTGTTGAGGATATTTTAGTGCCCGTTGCAAATAGCTACTTCTCACTCGTTCAAAAAAAGCTGTTTTTTCTAATTCAAACCTGTCCAGCTTTCCCCGCTTATTGACTCTGTTCATTCCCACATCAACTGGTGCATCTAACAACAGAGTTAAATCTGGCCTTAATGAACCTTGCACTTTATCTTCTAGCCATTCAATCAAGTTTATATCCATATTTCTACCGCCTCCCTGATAGGCATAAGTTGCATCTGTAAAACGATCACATAACACCCAAGACCCTTGGTTTAATGCGGGTTGTATAACTTGGCTCAAGTGTTGCGCTCGTGCAGCAAACATTAATAATAACTCGGTTTTTTCTGAAATAATTTCCTGAGTATTTTCTAGTAACAATTGACGAATTTTTTCAGCAAAAATAGTTCCGCCCGGCTCTCGGGTCGTGACAACTTGCAATCCATTTTTTTCTAGCAACTGTTTAATATAAGCCAAGTTGGTTGATTTACCGACTCCCTCCCCACCTTCTACGGTAATAAACCGTCCATTGCTCATCTATTTCTCTGGAATTTATTAACTGCGTTATTATGTTCTCTAAGTGTTGCAGAAAAAACATGGGAGCCGTTACCTTTAGCAACAAAATAATAACTTTTCCCTTTTAGAGGATGTGACACGGCATGGATAGCGGCTTTTCCTGGCATGGCAATAGGTGTGGGCGGCAAGCCCTTAATCACATATGTGTTATACGGCGTAGCCTGTTTTAGATCTTTATATCTAATATCTCCTTTATAACTATCCCCCATTCCATAAATTACTGTTGGATCAGTTTGTAATAACATGCCTTTTTTCAATCTTCGGCTAAAAACACCAGCAATTCGAGCACGCTCAGAATGAGTGCCCGTTTCTTTTTCAACAATTGAAGCCAATATCAATGCTTCATAAGGAGTTTTTAAAGGAATATCTGCCGCTCTGTTTTCCCATTCATTGCTTAAAACCAGCTGCATTTTATCGTAAGCTCTTTTCAGCAAGGCCAGATCAGTAGTATTTTTATCAAAGAAATAGGTATCAGGAAAAAACAACCCCTCCGGATGTTTATAATCCGAACCCAATTCAGACATAATTGTCTGAAAATCTTTATTTTCCAAGGTGTTTATTAAATTCTTATTATTTTGAATTTCCTGAAAAACTTGTTTAAAACTCCACCCTTCTGGAAAGGTAATAGAATATTGCCTAGATTTTCCTTCAATCATCAATGCTAAAATTTCGGGCATGGTAAGACCAACTTTTAGCTCATATTCTCCCGCTTTTAGTCGCTTACTGACTTTGTCTTTATAGGCGATTAATTTGAACCATAAAGGCTTGATAGCAATATTCTGATTCAGTAATTTCTGGGTAATCTGATTAAAACCGTCTCCCTTTTCAATCTCTACCAATTGAGATTGATTAAATACAACAGGACTAGTTAATGCACTCTGGTATTCCGACCACAAGTAGCCGAAAACCATACAGAAAACTAAAAAAATGGAAACAATAATCTTAGCTAGCATGTCTATTTTCCTGTTTTTTGAAATCTAATAACAAGGCCTGAAATTTTTTTGTCAAAGATCCCATCTTAAAATACCGATCTTCTATTTGTTTGATAGGCCAGATACCAATGATTGAATTGGTTACAAAAAGTTCTTCTGCTAAAAATAACTCCTTTCTCTGGATAGTTTTTTCAAGCAATTCTATTTGATTTTTCCTAGCTAAATAAATCAAAATGTCTCTTATCACACCCTTAACCCCACACAAATCAAGATTAGGTGTATAGACAACATTATCTCTAACCAGAAAAAAATTACTCATGACCCCTTCAATAACATTGCCATTAAAATCTAACATTAGACCTTCCTGAATATTATTGCAATTCCATTCAGAACGAGCCACCACCTGTTCCAACCTATTCAGATGTTTAATTCCTGCTAATGCAGGATTTAAACCCAGACGAGTCTGACAGAACCTGGCAATAATACCGTATTGGTTATAATTTTCGGGATATTCTGGAAAAGAATGCAAGCTAAAACAACGAGTCGGCTGAATAATGTCAGGTTGGCGATAACCTCGCCCTCCTGAACCACGAGTATAGATTAACTTTAAAATAGCTTTTTGAGAACCTTCTGACAGCTGAGACGCTTCTTTTTTGAGACACTCTATATCAGGGAGGGGGAGTAGGAGTTGCTTACAACCTTTAACTAAACGTTGTATATGTCTATCAAGGAAAACAGGGACTCCATTTTCAACTTCGATGGTTTCAAATAAACCATCTCCATATTGAAACCCTCTATCAGAAATTTCATGATAAGGTTTATTCTCACCATTAATTAAGCAAGAGGGATAAATAGGAGTAGACATTAGGCTTAAAACTAAGGAATAGAGTTTTCTAACTAATCATAACGCTTAAAAACCAATGAACCATTAGTGCCACCAAAACCAAAGGAATTGGACATAGCCACATCTATTTTCATATCACGCGCAGTATTAGGCACAAAATCTAAATCACACTCAGGGTCAGGTGTTTCCAAATTGATAGTCGGTGGTGCAGTCTGATGTTTCAAAGTCAATACTGATAATACAGCCTCAATACCACCCGCTGCACCTAACAGATGACCAATCATTGATTTGGTTGAACTGACAGCAAGTTTATAGGCATGGTCACCAAATGCAGCTTTCATGGCTTGGGTCTCACCAAGATCTCCTGCTGGAGTCGATGTGCCGTGTGCATTAATATAATCAACTTGATCAGGATTTAATCCAGCATCACCTAAAGCACTTTTCATACATCTAGCAGCACCTTCTCCTCCAATTGAAGGAGACGTCATATGATAGGCATCACCACTCATACCATAACCAATGACTTCAGCATAAATATTGGCACCTCTGGCTTTAGCATGTTCCAGTTCTTCCAGAACAATCACACCTGAACCATCACCCAAAACAAATCCATCACGATCTTTATCCCAGGGACGACTAGCCGCTTGAGGGTCATTATTTCTGCGCGATAATGCTTTAGCGGATGAAAAGCCACCCATTGCAGTAGGTGATGTAGTACAACGTTCAGCACCTCCAGCAACCATTACATCTGCGTCACCGTATTTAATCAGACGCATTGCATCACCAATATTATGCGTACCGGTTGTACATGCTGTAACAATAGCGAAATTAGGACCTTTCAAACCATATTTAATAGAAAGATTACCAGATATCATATTAATGATATTGCCCGGTACAAAAAAAGGAGAAATTCTTCGTGGACCACTTTTCTTATAAGTCGAGTAACATTGTTCAATCCCAGTTACACCGCCAATACCTGCACCTACAGCAACACCGATTCGATGCGCATTTTCTTCAGTGACTTCTAATCCTGAATCTTCAAATGCTTGGCTACCCGCAGCAATACCATAATGAATAAAGCCATCCATTCTTTTAGCATCTTTTGCTGGAATATACTGAGTTACATCGAAATCTCTGACGACACCTCCAAAAGTTGTTGCCATATTAGAAATATCAAAGGAATCTATAGAACTGATACCACTTTTACCATTGATAATACCTTCCCAGGTATCTGCGACATTATTGGCTAAAGGCGTGATTGCACCTAAACCAGTGATTACTACTCGACGTGTGCTCAAAATTAAGTACCGTAAAAAAAAATTGCGAGAAGTTAGCTCTTAAATACACAAGAACTTGGAATAAACGTCTATCCAAAAAGGAGACTTAATCGGCATTTATTGATGCCACTCAACCAAAATGTTTCCATAAACTAGTAGAAAAGCTGTATTACCAGCTTTTCCAAGCTAAATAAGGGCTTAGGAAATAACTTAAGGTAACTCGCAATAAATAAACTACCAGTATTGGGCAGGATTTTTGTTCGTCTTTAGCCGTATAGAAATAGGCGCATAGCGAGCTACGTAACTATTTCTACACGGCTAAAGACGGGCAAAAAGACCAGCAAGACTGGTAGTTTATTTATTGCGAGTTGCCTAAGTTTTATATAGTTAATTTAAACTTTAAGCCCTCCTCTTTCGCCCCATACAAACCGCTTTATTACATGGAATCGTGAAACAGGATGGTTTCTAAACCTTAGCTAGTCACAATGTGTCTATTTTAGAGCACAAGCGATTTGTTTGACATTCTCTGATATTCTTTTCAGAATCAATTTAAATTAGCGTTTATATATTCGATAGCAAGTTGAACAGTGGTTATTTTCACCGCTTCTTCATCTGGAATTTCACATTCGAATTCTTCTTCAAGTGCCATGACGAGTTCAACTGTATCAAGAGAATCAGCACCAAGATCATCAACAAAAGAAGCATCATTTGCGAAATCTTCATTAGCCCCTAACTGCTCTTCAACAATCTTTTTTACTCGTTCTTCAATGTTACTCATTTTATTTTCCTCAAACAATGTAAGTGCTGATGGTTTAATGACACTTACTGAATTTTATTATTAATATATTAGAATTCGTCACTCTTGATCCCAGACGAACGGAGGGAATTATACTTGAAATTACAATAAAGTCATAACACTCAGAGACAGGAATGAATTATTATGCTTTTTAAATATAAAAACAATTTCACTTTCATTAATAATAATAATCACTTAGATAAATATATTAATCCAATTAAAGTATATATAAAATATATAAACTGGATCAATAACAAGAATCCCTACAAATTTCGATCTCATATTATTATATTTTTAGACTGCAAGCTTTTGATTTCATTAAATAGGAATAAATCTGATTTATTTTGTCTAAATCAATACACAGCTAAAAAAAAGCATTAGTAACTGGCTTCATCCTTGAAAACTACCCAAGAACAGCAAAAAACATAATTACTACGAAATATTATTCTTAATTTTTGTTGTTCAACAAAGAAAAATCCCTTCCCATGGTAAAAGCAGTAGGTTCTTGAGCTGCTCCCAAGAATTTTTGTGTAATAGCTGGAATGGTTTTAGTCGCAAATTTTGCCAGCTCATGTGCGGTGATTTGTTTGTCCTTTGGCCAGAGATCTGCTTCTCCTTTTATTCCTTTTAAAAGTACATAAGTAAATAAACCATGACCTAATTGAGAAAGTTCAGCCGCTTCCTGATTTTTTCTAGTTGCTGTTACCACAGTAATCCCGACTGATTTACTCATACCTCTGCTGAATTTCCTTTGAGAATTTTGCAAGCGTCTGAATGAGTCTACACTGGCACCTGAATAACAAGCATCCACCATAAACAGAATATGTTGTATTTTTGAATCGATAAAAATTTCAGATAATTCAGAAGCTGAAATACCGACAGAGGAATAATAATTCAAATCAGGTTGCAAAACAGTTTCATGCGGCAAAAAATACCACTCTCCGTTAACCGCTATACCATGACCTGCAAAATAAATAGCCAGCACATCATTTTCAGCGCCCGTACTCAACTCATTAAGAACTGATAGTATGGATAATTTGGTTGCTGCGGAATCATATAGCTTTTTTCGATTGATCTTGGTGAATTTTGCTAACTCTTTATCATTAAATAAATTTGAAATTGATTCCGCATCAGCAACACTAAAATCAAGGTCTAACTTATTATCTCTATATTTATTAATGCCTATGGTAGCAACGTGTAGAATTGCATTCCCTGCACCACCCTCTCCGGAAAAGGATATTTCGTTACTTTGCCCTTCAATACCCATATTATTGGTTGCAACGACTTTAACCGTATTTTCACCGCTAATAGGAGACAATCGCATTTGTAAAGTTCTGCGATGCTTGTTGTTTTCTTTGAAGATTTTATTGTCAACAACCGCTCTTCGGTTTGGAATAAATTTGGCATTATGATACAAATCAACTTTTTTTATGCCGCCTCCTTGTCCATAAACTTCGATAGTGAGTTCGGTATCATCACCTACCGTGGTAATTGCTGTTAATACGATTTCTAATTCAGGTGGTAAGGTAATTCCATCTTGGACTACAGACGGATTACTATTCAAAAATGCTTCATCATTTAACGCGGTTGCCAATAAGCCGGGTTCGTAATAATTAGTTGAAAAACTATCTAGAGGAATATCTGTCTTAGCCGCTTCCCAGGAAACATTGGTCATGCCTTGTTCTGAGCTATCAAATCGACCCGTATTATCTACAACTGTCCAGCCTTGTTTAGTTGAGATCAATTTTAAAATTTCAACACCATTATCTGTATTCCAGAGAGTCACTTTTCCATCGGCTTCCGCCGTCATCAATTTGTTTCCAGTCCCTAATAAAGCTAAAGGCAAACCTCCTACGCCTTTTTTAAATATTCGCGTTTTAACCAGCCCCAATTGATTAGTAACAATGACTTCATCTTCGCCAGAAGCATAAGCGATAACCCCATTTGCATGTTTGTCGGCTGCCAACACTTCATGACCCAAATTATGATTTGAGATAGGTATACCTGAATCACTATTCCAAGTTACAAAATCTCCATTTGCATAAATAACTTCTAATTGATCTTTTTTACTGAAATTAAAAAAAACAACTTTTTGCTCATTATGTTCAAGCTTATGAATGGTATGACCATTTGAAATATCTCTAATTTCTAGATGATCAGACTCAGAAAATAAAGATTCACTACGTGATAAAACTGCAAAATGCAGATTGGATGAATTAATCTGCATTTTCTTAATGACTTGCCCATCAAAATCCTCTTTCCACATGCTTTTTTTGGTTTTTTTATCCCAGGCACTGATTGCCTGATTTTCATGATTAAGGATTAAAATTGATCGGTCATTCGAAAAAACCATATCTTTAATTTGACCGTCCTGCATGGGCAAAGAAAAAAGCTTATTCGCCGTTAAAAAGTCGTAGCCTTCAATGCCTTCACTACTGGCAATATAAAGTAAACTTTGGTTTTCATCAGCAAAAATAGCATCTACCGAGCCATTTTTTAGTTTTATCATCGGGCGCTGAACCCCTACATCTAGATCCCAGATTCTTGCAGTTCCATCTTCTAGCAAAAGGGAAAAATAACGCTTATTTTGAGTTAGGGTCATTTTTTTGATCTGTCCCGATGAGTTTTTAACTTTCAACTGAGGAATAATCATATTGTCAAACAAATTTTTTGAAATCCCATCACTGACTGCACGGGTTATCTGATTGGTTACCATGCCTGACATGCTCATAGCATGAACTAAAACAGAAGATAAACTGAAGAATAAAAACCCTAATAATATTGCTTTCATATGTATTAATCCTATCTATAACAACGGACTGAAAATATAGAAATTCACTAAAAATTCTACTTGCTTAAAAACACAGTCATTAACCTACCAACCTATTCTGTATTATTGCAATAAGTTTAATGTATATTACTTTAGGTGGTTTGACGAAACAAAGTTACTCATTTTGCTCCTGACCATATGTTCTCAATCATTGCGTAGAATGACTATGCGTCTCTTGAGATAGTTCGGTCACTAGGAGGCTGTCCGAGAACTAACATCTTACTGAGTTGACCACAATATATTAAATCAATTCATATTAAACATAACTGTTGTGTGTCGACTCAGTTATATGATGGATAGGGAGATGGAAAAAAATAATCATCCAATCTTGCTGGTCTTTTTGTCCGTCTTCGATCATGTAATAAGTACCCAAGCATAATTAATTTAACATTTTACTTGTCTTTTTTTCCA
>CAYNRB010000084.1:4521-12363 GCA_964399475.1 uncultured Methylomarinum sp. | reverse complement strand
TAGAAATGTGAGACGAGTATTTGATTATTTGAGAATGACAGCCAACTCTATAAAATTCATATATTAATGCTAAAGTCAATATCTTTAGAGAAATTTCACCGTGGGTGCAACATTGATAGCTATTGATAAGGTAGTAAAGGTGTGCTGAAAGGGATATTCATCCCGTTCATAATATTTATAGTACTTCAATATAACAATTAAGTCCTAATTGCATCAAAACCTATACGTTTGAGACGGGATGATTACCCCGTCTCGCTCGGTAACTAATGACAAGTCTAAGTAGCACTTTTCTTAAAATATTGGCAAATTGCTCGGTAAGGGACGGGGGAGCGTCTAGGTCTGATTTACCACGAGGAGCGTGGGAACTTCATTTGCGTTTTGCGAAGTTCAAAGCTTATATAAAGGTTCTAGCCCATCATGCCTATTTTTGATTATTTTTTCTTGTGCTTTATTTTCAATAAATGCTTGAAACAATTTTTTCCCTTGCCATTGTGTTGTTTTTTCTGCATAAAGACTCTGGTTTAAGAAGATTATTTCATCACGTAAACGGGCTTCACACAGATTGGCTATAGCAGTTAAATTATTTTTGTTATATTTAATTTTACCCCAGGCTAGCAAGCTTTCTCTAGTCGCCAGATTGTTGTTTTCAGCACATGCGGTTTTTAATGCTTTGATAATGTCCTTTAGCTTTGC
Source organism: uncultured Methylomarinum sp. (assembly GCA_964399475.1). Taxonomy (GTDB): domain Bacteria; phylum Pseudomonadota; class Gammaproteobacteria; order Methylococcales; family Methylomonadaceae; genus QPIN01. The sequence goes on along the minus strand of CAYNRB010000084.1, from coordinate 11,670 downwards.
TTCTTTTGGGTCTTCTTGTTTATCCGTATTTTCGAGGGTAGGTTTTTTAAATAAGCAAACCAGAGTAATAAGCCACCCCATAGCCAATACCATTGATACCCACATCCAAAAGTTACTATTATCCGCTGGTAACATTTGATTGGAATTTATGCTGGTTGTCTGGATTGGTAAGGCAATATTCATTGTATTTTCCTCTGGTATAGCTGCTCCTATTGCTGTGACAATAGTTTCTGGCAGACTCGCTAATTCCATAGTCTGGGTTCGGGTATTGAACCAGGGTATTTCTATAGCAGGAATCGTATAGGTACCTGGTTTTGAGGGTATATAGGCAATTTTCTCTTCTCTAAAGGCGATGATTCCATCGGGTTTTTTTTGTTCTTTTAAATTCGGTTGGTCTGGATAGGTTTTTAATTGGGATATTTCCAGTTCACTGTGTATTTCAGGTAATTGGGATACCGTGGTTCCTTTTGCTAGTAGTGTTAGTGTTCGGGTTAAAGGTTCTCCAATTTTCATTTTGGAAATGTCACCTGACCATTTTTCTTCCATATAAACCTGTTCTGCTGGAATCCAGTGTTTTCCCGTAAAGTTTTCTGGTGCTGCTAGTATATTTAAACTGATTGCTTTGGATCTTACCCGTTTGGTTTTAGTCTTCGGTGTATTAAAGAAACCATTAAAACGAGGGCGTGTATCGGTTACTACTTGTGCGGTTAAAACTAGAGGTGCAATGGTTGTGAGCCCACTTTTTTGGGGGAAAATAGCATATTTTCTTTCCGTTACAATATATTCAACGCCATTTACCTGTTTTTTATAATTGCTGTCTTCACCCAGTTTCTCAATGATGGCATCTTCCATTTCAGGCTCATTTAAACTAGCTTGGGTAATCTGCACTTTTCGGTATAATTTTAGACTATAGATTATTTGTGATTGGACGTAGGTAATTTCTGGGCTGGTTTCAACCTCTAAAAAAATATCATCTTCATGCTTATTGATAGTCGCTGTGGCTGTTTCAGTGATTTTCATTTTCACAATCTGGCTGAGATCATCGCCAAAAGAAATCGCTGGAATAATTAAGTTTCCTGTCCTTTTAGCCATTACATTCAGTACCCACTGAATGGTTTTACTTGATTGACCATTTATCCAGGATGAACTGCTTTGTTGACTTTGGCTGAGTATTTCAAAATCTTTTTCCAAAGGACTGAAATCTGGGTCATCATCGGGAGTTTGGCTTGCTGAATAGGTAATCTGAAAGGATTCATTGATGCTGACAGGATTACGATCTATACCGGTTATTATTTCTGTCGCCAGAATTGCTTGGGAGAATAATAATAAAACTATACTCAGCAGAATAATAGGATTGGATTGTTCGAAAAAATATTTCATTGGATTGGATTGGTTTGTTTATCTAAGTCAGAAACGCATTGGAATTTCAGTAGATTCAGACTTTAGCATTGCCTATTTAAGGGATAATAACTTAATAAACAATATCTTAAAAAATATAGGTTGGGTTAGATTTTTTAGCGTAGCGAAAAAACGTAACCCAACAATTCATCGATTATTGGGTAAATGTTGGGTTACGTTATCGCGCTTCGCTTGATAAGCTAAGGGAACGGGAAATAAATAATCGTCCATATTGGACAGGGTTTTTGTTTTTGTTTGTCTTTGGTCGTGCAGCAATAGACGCATAGCAAGCTATGTAACTGTTGCTGCACGATCGAAGACGGACAAAAAGACCAACAAGATTGGATGATTATTTTTTTCCATCTCCCTAATCCAACCTACAGTCTAAATAGTTGTTTGTTAATATCTTAATGGTTAAGCAAGTAGTATTAGATCTGGTTTTAATTGCAACGCCAGAAAATGAAGCGATTATTCTAGGATTATGGCAAAATCTATCCAGAAGCAAGGCTTGAAAATATCACCAAGCCTGATTATTTTTTGTTTGACGACCCCGTTGCCTATATTGATATTTGAATTTTCGTTTTAATAAACCGGCTGGGTCATCAGGAATACGTTTTAGCCATTGTTCATTGGCTTGTTCGGATTCATCATATTCTGAGGATTCTTCTGCTTGTTTTGCCTCGGTTTCTTCTGCTTGCTGCTCTTCTTCTGGATGTTCCTGAGACTGTTCTGATTTTTCTGCTTCTTGCTCATCTTCCTTGGTTTTTTGTTGCTCTGACTGTTCGGAATTTGAATCTTGTTCTGAGTCCTTTTGTTCAGATGATTGATCCTGGTTTTCTCCTGAATTTTCTCCCTGGTTTTCATCTTGTTGCTCTGAATCTTTTTCTTCAGAGTCTTTGTTTTCATCGCTTTTTTGGTTTTCCTGCTGTTGTTGTTTTTCTAAGGCTTTTTCTACTTGTTGTTTATTAAATTTTGCATCTTCATTTTCAGATTCTATTTCCAGGGATTTATCATAAGCTTCAATTGCTTCTTGAAATTTATTAGATTTGGCTAATGCATTTCCCAAGTTGTAAAGTCCACTAGCTGATTGATCATTTTCTAAAGATTCTATGGCTTGCAGATAGTTTTCTGCTTTATATTGTGCAGCTGCTTTCCATTGGGTGTCATCAAATTGTTCCGCTGCTTGGGTATAATTGTTGTTTTTAAAAGCTTGTTGAGCTTGCTGGTTTTGAGTCTGCCATAAATCATTCCAGTCTAAGGCCTGGCTGGTTTCAGGAAAAGGCATTATCAACAGAAAGGCTAAGCTTAAAATTCCCTTTCTAAATTGTAATGCAGCAAGCGGCAAAACCAGTAGCAATAACCACGGGCCTTTTTCATTCCACTGCTCTATCAACAAATTCAGATTTTCAGTGCCTTGCTTTTCCCGTGGTTGATCCAGTTGTTCCAAAATGGCTTCAATATCGCTATCATCACTACTAATGCGATTAAAAAAACCATTACCTTTACTGGCTAAACGGGATAATTCACTCTGATTTAATTTTGGAACAACGATATTACCTTGCGCATCTTTTAAAAATCCACCTTGAGCTATTTTTATAGGTGCGCCTTCTGCTGTTCCCACGCCTAATATTGATAAACGATAAGCACCCAGAGATTCAATGATTTCCTGTGTCTTGTCAAAATCTATCGCATCGGTAACCAATAAGATTTCGCCTTGTTGCAGTCCCGCTTGTTTAAGTAATTCAACGGCTTTTTCTATAGCCAGCACTGTGTTACTACCTTGAGTTGGCATAATCTCAGTGGTTAAGGCCGAGAGTTGGCTTGCGATGGTTTGATTGTCTTCGGTTAATGGGGTAACGGTAAAAGCATCCCCAGCATAAACCAGTAAAGCAGTCTGTCCATCTTTTCGCTGTTTTAAAATATCTGCAATTTTATATCGTGCTCTGCTCAAACGGCTGGGTTTTATGTCGGCTGCATCCATGGAACGTGATAAATCCAAGGCAATCACTAAAGCGGCATCATTTCTAAATACCGGAACGGGTAATCTTTCCCAGGTAGGTCCTGCTAATGCAATAATAATCAACAAACTGGAAAGTGCGCCTAAATAAAGACCCCTGCGATTTTGATGTACGGGTTTCTCCTGCAAAATAAAGGGTAATAATTCTGCATCACAAACTTTACTCCAGTTACCCTGATTGAGTTTACTTCTAATCAGTAGAACTAGAATAATCAGTGTCGGTATTAAAGCTAAAAACCAATAGGGTCTGATAAAGTGGAATTCTACTAAATTCATGACCACCTCAATCGCGACATACTGATAAACCCTGCCAATAAAAAGGCAATAGCTAATGGCCAGTGGTAAAGCTCAATTTTAGGTCGAAAAAATTGTTTATCTTTTTCGACGGGTTCTAACACATCCAATATTTGATATATCTGATTCAGTTCTTTGGTATCTCTAGCTCTGAAATAGCGGCCTCCGGTTTTTTCTGCAATGGCTATCAAGGTTTTTTCATCCAGATCTAGGGAAGGATTAACTCTACGTGAGCCAAAAATACTCCGCACTATCATTTCATCAGCACCAATGCCGATAGTATAAATTTTTAAATTATATTCAGCGGCCAATTCAGCGGCTTTTATCGGTGTGACTTCACCTGCCGTGTTTGCTCCATCTGTTAATAATATTAATACCCGACTATTTTCCTGCTGTTGTTTTAGACGTTTTACGGCTAAGCCAATAGCATCACCAATGGCTGTACTTTCACCTGCCAAACCCAGTGCCGATTCATTTAGCAGCGTCATTACGGTTGCTCGGTCAAAAGTCAGTGGGGTTTGTAAATAGGCTTGGGTACCAAATAAAATAAGTCCCAAGCGATCACCCACACGTCGGTTGATGAATTGATTGGCCACATATTTGGTCGCTGTTAGCCTGTCTACCCGCGTATTCTCAATAATAAAATCCTGCTCTTTCATACTCCCCGATAAATCAATAGCCAGCATTAGATCCCGACCGCTTATTGCTTGTTCTATCGGTTCTCCCATCCATTGTGGTCTCATCACAGCCAATATCAAAAATAACCAGGCAAAGATGGCTAATAACAAAGGCCATTGTTGGTTTTGCGATAATACTTTTGTTTCGGCAGTCGCAAAATCTTCTAAAAAAGGAACTTTTAATGCCGCTTGCTGCGCGGGCATGTGAGTGGGAAGTATCCAGCGAAATAGTAAAGGAAGTGGAAATGCCAGTATTAACCAGGGCCATTCTAAATGAATCATTTTTATATTTTTTTAGATTTTACTTTAGTGTGAGTTTGCGCTTTTAGCCAGTTTTCACATATGCTGAATAACAAAGATAGATCTAAATCTTTGGGTAGATTTTTTTGATAATGTGCATCCACAAGATAGCGTCCTACACCTTGTGAAAAGGGCTGTCCGTTAACTGTGCCATCCAGATATTCCAGCCAGACTTCCCCAGTTAAACTGGCTGATTCAAATCTGGGAGCGAGACTCATTGCAACTCGGCGAATTAAAGCCGATAGTTCTATTAACTTATCAATATCAGCTAATTCGCTATCTTGGCTAATTTTTAGCAATAACTTTTTTGCCGTTTTTAGGGCAGTTTTTCGGGTGATACGTCGATACAGCCAAACAATAAAAAAACCAATCAGGGGGATCAATATCAGTAATAACCACCAGCCTAATGCGGGCGGCCACCAGCCAAAAGTTTCGGGTAAATGAATGTCTTTCAGGACAAGTTGCTGGGTAGGCATTAGCGTAAGATCTCTATTGGGTCTTGATCGGTACTACATTGAAAAAAAGGCAGCTTCATTTTTGCTGATAGCTCTGTTAAATAATTCAAACGATCCTGATAATGTTGCTGATACTCAAGAATTTTCTGGTTATCTCCCGTATTAATCACTATATCGCGTTTTTCATCAGTAAAGCGGTATTGGCCTTTCGCAGGAAGATGACTTTCCAGCGGATCATGAATATGAATTAAAACCACTTCACAATGACGGCTTAATTTCGACAGATGATTTTCTGCTTTTTGATTGATGCCACGAAAATCACTGATTATATAAACCAGACTTCCCGGACGTGCATGCTGCACTAATCTGGCTAAAGCCTGTTCCAGAGACATGTCCCGTTTTGCAGAGCTATTAATTTTAATCAAGGCATTAAAAAAACTGAGCACCGCATGTTTGCCATTTTGGGGTTTCAATTCCTGACAAAGCAAATCAGTATATATTTGTCCACCTATACGATCCCCTCGATTTTGAGCCATCCAAGCCAATAAAGCCGCTATTTTTGCAGCCTGAACCGATTTAAAAACGCCACGTGTAGCAAAATGCATAGTCGGACGATTATCGACCGAAATAAACACCGGTCTTTCCCGTTCTTCACGGAAAACTTTGGTATGGGTTTTTCCTGTTCTAGCCGTTACGCGCCAGTCTATGCTACGAATATCGTCCCCAGGCTGATAAAGCCTAGCTTCATCAAATTCCATACCTCTGCCTTTAAAGCGAGATACATAACCGCCACTTTGGCTGGCGCGTACATTTGAACGATGAATAGACAGTAAAGAAGCAGGGCCTGCTAGATTGACCAAGGTTTTTAGATTGACCGAAATAAGGTCGATTCCAGTTTGATTCATGAGTATTTATAAAACAACTAAGATTAAGGAACAGCGATTCTGGAAATCAGTTCATTAATGAAGTAATCCGTAGTGATTCCTTCTGCTTCCGCTTCATAAGACAAGATCAAACGATGGCGCAGGACATCAAAAGCCAGGTCTTGAATATCTTCAGGGCCGACAAAATCACGTTGCTGTAGCCAGGCTTTGGCTCTTGCACACCGATCCAGAGCAATACTGGCTCTAGGACTAGCGCCATATTGTAACCAGCCAGCTAAATCTTCACCATAAACCCCTGGATTACGCGTTGCCAACACAATTTGTAACAAATATTCTTCTAGGCTATCAGCCATATGAATATCTAATACTTCGTTCCGTGCATCGAGGATAGATTGCTGGCTAATGGCTTCGAAAGCTTTGTTTTGTCGCCGAAAACCGGCTTTTGCTTCGGCGCGAGCAAGGTGTAATATACTTTTTTCGTGTTCGGCATGTGGATAATCAATTTTAATATGTAATAAAAACCGATCCAGTTGTGCTTCAGGTAAAGGATAGGTTCCTTCTTGTTCGATGGGGTTTTGAGTAGCCATCACCATAAATAATTCAGGTAATGGATAGCTCATACTGCCGACTGTAATCTGCCTCTCAGCCATCGCTTCAAGTAAGGCAGCCTGTACTTTGGCTGGAGATCGGTTGATTTCATCGGCCAACACCAGATTATGAAACAATGGCCCTTTTTGAAATTCAAAACTACCTTGTTGCGGGCGATAAATTTCAGTGCCTGTCAAATCAGCCGGTAATAAATCAGGGGTGAATTGTACACGATGAAAATCAGCTTCAATGCCTCTGCTTAAGACATTAATGGCACGGGTTTTTGCAAGTCCTGGCGCACCTTCTACTAAAATATGTCCATCTGCCAGTAAAGCAATTAGCATTCTTTCTACTAATACTTCCTGACCAATAATTTGTTCGCTGATGTAAGATTTTAATTGCTGTAATGAATGTTGGGAATTACTAAGACTTATCTCAGTCATGGTAGAGTTCTGTATCCTATATATTTATCGCGGTTTGAATTTAAGTTCATCTGACGATGAGACCTGGTATAAAGTTCACCATTTTAATAAATC
>CAYNRB010000084.1:0-4421 GCA_964399475.1 uncultured Methylomarinum sp. | reverse complement strand
TCCGCCGTATACTTTATGCCAATTTTAGGTGCCATACTAGCTGATGGTTTTATTGGTAAATAGCGGACGATATTATTGTTGTCGCTGGTTTATTGTCTGGGACATTTTGCTTTGGCATTAGATGCAACCCGAATGGGATTGTTGATGGGACAAGGATTAATTGCCATAGGTGCTGGCGGTATTAAACCTTGTGTCTCATCACATGCAGGTGATCAGTTTGGTGCAAGCAATCAGTTTTTGCTGAGTAAGGTTTTTGGTTGGTTTTATTTTTCCATTAATTTAGGTGCTTTTGCGGCAATGTTGATTATTCCGTGGCTATTAGAGTGTTATGGTGCCGCTGTTGCCTTTGCTGTTCCGGGATTTTTAATGTTATTGGCAACTATTGCATTCTGGAGTGGTCGGTATAGATTCGTTCATATTCCTCCTGCCGGAACAGAGTTTGTTAAAGAAGTATTAAGTCCATTTGGATGAAAGATATTGCTTAAACTTGACAGTATATATCTATTCATTGCTGTTTTTTGGGCATTGATTTGAACAAATAGGTTCTTCTTGGGTATTGCAAGCCCAAAAAATGAATAGAGTGATAGGCGGCTTTGAAGTCCTGCCTTCACAAATTCAGGCGGCTAATCCTTTGTTGATCATGTTGCTAGTACCTTTAATTAGTTATTTAATTTATCCTGCGTTAAATTAAGTTATTTGTGCAGACTCCACTGAGAAAAATATTGATCGGTTTTTTTTAACTGCGCTCGCATTTTCTATTCCCACCTGGATAGAAATGCAATTGGAATCAGGTTTGATTCCTCATATTAGCTGGCAATTGTTGGCTTATTTGTTGTTGACCGCAGCTGAAGTCATAGTTTCTATCACTTGTCTGGAATTTTCCTATACTCAGGCTCCTAAAAGTATGAAGTCATTTATAATGGCTTTATTTTTTATGTCTGTAGCAATAGGCAACTTATTCACCAGTGGGGTTAATTTTTTTATTGTGAATGATAATGGAAGTAGTAAACTAAGCGGATCAAAATATTTTTGGTTTTTTGCTGGCTTGATGTTGCTTACCGCAATACTGTTTATTTTTGTCAGTAGTCGTTATCAAGAAAAAACTTATTTACATGAAGAACGAGCAGTTTAACTTGAAAAAATCTGTTCTTAATAATAGAGGTCAATATGAAATTAGTTCAAACTGTTTTGATCATTGCATCCGTTACCTTATTTTCAAATAATAGTTTAGCTGGCGTATATAAATGTACTGATAATCAAGGAAAAACAGCCTATCAAGCGGCACCTTGTGTTGACACTAATGAAGCGCTTAAAATTAATGTTAAAACGGGTGGATCTAAGGATTTACTGGTTGAAAAAAAGAAAAAAGAATTAGAACTAGAAGAAGAGTCTAAATTATTAGAAAGTCAGAATTTAGAGAAACAAAAAATAATTGACTTAGAAGCTAAACGGATTAAGGATTCGGCTGAGCAAACGGCATTGAATCAACAGCTAGTACGGATTAATATCCTTCAGTTTTCTGCTTTTGCAATTCCTCCTTATGCAGCAGATAATCTTCCCCCTATTGTTAAGCAATTTGAATCAAGGTTACCTGATATTGAAAAATTCAGACGCTATGCTGCACAAAAAGCCTTGGCGACGGGTGACTGTAAACGAGTTGAATCTGATGAACTTAGTTTAAAAAGCAAACTAGATAATTTGATTATTACGGTCGGTTGTAGCACTGCAAAAACCTTTCATTATGACGAAACTGAATTAGTTAAAAAATGAATTTAAAAATCGTTTTTATCACCGGTTGTTCTTCGGGTATAGGTTATACAACCGCACAAATATTAAAATCCAGAGGCTATAGGGTTATTTGTTCTGCACGAAAAGCAACTGATGTTGCTCGATTACAAGCAGAAGGGTTTGAAGCTTTGCAATTAGATCTGGCAAAATCTGAAAGTATTAACTTAGCTGTTCAGCAGCTAGCAGAGCTGAGTGATGGAAAAATCGAAGGGTTGTTTAATAATGGCGCATTCGGGCAACCTGGTGCAGTTGAAGACTTAAGCCGTGAGGTATTGAAGGAGCAATTTGAAACTAACTTTTTTGGCACACATGAACTGACTAATTTGATTATTCCCTATATGCGTAAACAGGGGCATGGACGAATAATTTATAACAGTTCTATTTTAGGTTTTGTCGCTATGCGTTATCGAGGTGCTTACAATGCCAGTAAATTTGCCTTGGAGGGATTGGTAGATACCTTACGAATAGAGCTTTTTGATACCAACATCAAGCTCTGTCTGATAGAACCTGGCCCAATTACTAGTCAATTCAGAAAAAATGCTTTTGATTTATATAAGAAAAATATAGACCCAGCATTAAGTGTTCATAAAGAGACTTATTTGTCCATGGAGCAGAGGCTACAAAAAGAAGGGCCTGCTGTCCCTTTTACTTTACCTGCCGAAGCAGTGGCAGAAAAAGTTATCCATGCCTTAGAATCCGATCATCCTAAAATACGTTATTACGTTACTTTCCCTACTTATTTATTTGGTTTTTTAAAACGCATATTGCCGATGTCATGGCTGGATTGGATACTGAGGAAAACTCAGTAGTGGATGAAGCCAGTCTGGATTGTCCCTATTGCGGAGAAAACATTTCTGTTTTAATTGATAGTTCAGTAGAAGAACAGGAATATTATGAGGATTGTTCTGTTTGTTGTGTGCCTATTTTATTTTTAGTCACTATTGATGTAGTCAAGAATATTAATCTGATCGTTAAAAGAGACGATGAATAATTTTAGATATTTTTTTGCAGAAAGACAGGTTATTTTAAGGGACTAATTCATGTAATAGTCACATAAACTGTGGTAGAATCGACCTCAGCATGTAGCAAACATGGCTTTTTGCTTGAAAGTGTTGCATGTTTCCTAAACAACTAAAAGAGGTTTATAACACATGAAATTATTAAAAAGCGCTATCGTGGCGTTTTCATTAGCACTTTCTTTAGGTTCTGTTTCTACTACAGCGGTTGCTTGTGAAGATGGAAGAACTTGTTTTGGTACTACAGAAGCCATTAATATTATTTTAGGCCATCTCGCTGAAGCGATTAAAGCGATTGATAGTGGTGCAGATAAAGATGTAATTCTGGATCATATCAGACAAGCAAAGAATGGTAGTAAAGAAATCAACGAAAATGATAAAGTTGATAGAAACCGCTTACGCGCTAATGGTTTTCTAAAAAAAGCTAGGACGGCTGTAAGAAATGGTGACATCCAAATGGGTCAAGATCATTTAGGAGAAGCACAAAAACGTTTTGCTGGTCTTAAGAAATTATATTAAGACTACTTAATTGTAAAAAAAGGGCGCTTTTAAGCGCCCTTTTTTGTTTTTGTTAATTTAGGAGTGAGGATTTAATAACTTCCGGATTTTGACTTGAATTTTTAGGAGAACAATATTTCCGATTTTAAAAAATACCGTTGTTTAGAATGAGAACATCTCTATGATGAAGAGAAAGGTGACCCAGATAGTGGCTTGGCACTGGGTACTCGCTGGGAAGACATACCTGACAATTGGGTCTGCCCCATTTGTAGTGCACCAAAAAAATTTTTCAAACAAGCCAATGAATGATAGGGGTTTTTTTTGTTAGCTTTGTTTTAACTTTAATTTTCCAAAATAATCCTGAAGATTTATTCTTATCGGCATGAAATAAATATTAAAATTCATTTCACTAGCCATGCTGATGACTTTATTAGAAAAATTAATATTCCAAGAATATTCAGGTTTAAATCTCATCGGAAATTTAACTTTATTCTTTACCTCCCAATAATTCATTGAAGGTTTTGTTGTTATTGGGCTCAGGCCAATAAATAATTCAACCTCTCGCAAATGTTCCGCATAAATTTCCACCATGCGTGTATCATAAAATGGTTGTGAAAAAAAACTGTTTGCACCTGCATCGACTTTTCTGAGCACGTATTCACATTCTTCCTGAATACCACTTCGATGTGAATCAAACCCCGCATGAATAGTCATTTCAGGAAATTCTCGCCTGACCGATTTAATTAAATCAAGTACATTGGTATTATGAAATTTTCTCATGCCTTCTGGTGGATCACCTGAAACAAGTAACACATGATCTAATTGGTTTTCTTCAATAATTTTAAAAATATCACCTGATTCTATTGAAAAATCAGTCGCTCTAAAATGTGGGATAAATTGATGCTTATTATGATTAATATTCTTTCCTGTCTCCCAACTTCTAATATCAAATCGTTGTATGTCGGGTACATTAATCATACTGATTGATTCACCCAAACTGGAAGCAAATTCATATTGCTCTGCAAATGCCTGATGCGTTCTGGGTACAATTTCAAAAGAAAATTTCATAGAAAAAAGTGGATTTTTTAAAAGGCGTTATTGTACCTGAAATTTTGAATT
>CAYNRB010000083.1:0-12550 GCA_964399475.1 uncultured Methylomarinum sp. | reverse complement strand
AATAATTAATTAATTGATTTATATTATGAATATCATATAGGACAGTTCCGCCGTGTTGAGTAAGGAGCGAGGATTTAATAATATCCGAATCTTGGCTTGTCTTTTTGTCCGTCTTCTGCGTTGTAGAAACAGTTGCATAGCTCGCTATGCGCCCGTTTCTACGCCTTGAAGACGAACAAAAATCCTGCGCCAAACTTTCGGATATTATTAAATCCTCACTCCTAAGCTTGTAAATTCCAGTAATGGCAAACCCTCATTAAAGTGCTAAAACATGTTTTAGCACTTCAGTCTTGAGCTCTTAAACCTTAATAAACTCCAAAGCATTACCGTCTGGATCTCGACAAAATAAGGCCAAGCGTCCAGATTTGCTCATGCTATAAGTTATTTGGTTTCTCTCCAAAGTTTCTTTAATTAACTCTATGTTTAGCACATGAAATGCTACATGACGATCACGACCGCCATGTTCTGGTCGACCTGTTTTTGGATCAACGCTTTCTAATTCAAGTAAATGTATTTGTTGTTCACCAATTTCTAGCCATGCGCCAGGAAAGGGTAGGTTAGGGCGTTCGAGTTGTTTTAAACCTAATATGCCAGAATAAAAGCTGAGGGAGCTTTGAGTGTCGGAAACAATAAGGCTTGAATGATGAATTTTTAAAATATTTTGTGTCATGTTTTTATTATGCGCGCGACATGAATTTTCCAGTATCCGTATTGATATTGATGATTTCACCTGTTTCAATATATTCAGGAACTTGAACTTCAAGCCCGGTTGACAATTTTGCCGGTTTAGTGCGGTTGGTTGCACTGGCTCCTTTCATGGCAGGAGGTGTTTCAATGATTTCCATCGCTACTTTAGTGGGTAACTCTATAGCTAAGGGTGCATCGTCAAGAAGTAATATAACAATGTTTTCCAGGCCTTCAATAAGATACTCTACCTGCCCATCAAGATCATCAGAATTTAATGAATATTGTTCATAAGTTTCAAGACTCATGAAGGTATAATTATCTCCCTCTACATAAGAATACTGAACTTTTATTTTAGAGCAATCTGCTTCCTTTAGAAAATCATCGCCTTTGAAGGTTTCATCCAGTTTTTGCCTGGTTTTCATATGGGCAAAACGAATTTTATATAAGGTAGAGGCACCACGGGAAGTCGGATTTCTCACCTCGATTTTTTTGACAGCATAAGGCTCACCATTAATTTCTATAGCTGAACCTTGTTTTAATTCATTGGCTTTAGGCAAGATAATTTCCTTTTAAAGTAAAATCAAAATAAAGTAAAACAACCCTATTATGTAGAGCTGACTTCAGTCCAATATTGCTTATGGAAGGATTAATACCTTAATTAAGCAATATCTTAAAAATATAGGTTGGGTTAGATTTTTTAGCGCAACGAAAAACGTAACCCAACAACACATTGAATAAACCTAGATAAATCAGTTGGATCACGGTTTTTAGCACAAACTATATATTCGAACCCAACTGATTTTTCTAGGATAATGGGTGATGTTATCGCGCTTCGCTTGATTAGCTCACAATCTAAGTTATTGTTTGTTAATATCTTAATCGTTAAGTAAGCAGTATCAGGTTTAAGTATGTTCTACAATAATCTTCAAACCAAAATTGACAGCGTATTAATGTCTATCCTTGCTTGTTAAGATATTGGTCAATAACCTTTGCAGCGCCACGTCCTTCATTAATAGCCCAAACGACTAGCGATTGTCCTCTACGACAATCTCCAGCAGCAAAAACACCTTCAACGCTGGTAGTAAATGCACCATAATTTGCCAAAATGTTACTGCGACCATCACGATCCAGATCCATCATTTCAATAGCAGTTTGCTCAGGCCCAAGAAAGCCCATTGAAAGTGTTATTAAATCAGCTTTCCATTCTTTCTCACTACCTTCGATTTCTGTCATTTGAAAGCGACCACTGTCATCCTTGTCCCATGAAACATTGACGGTTTTGATCCCAGCCAGATTGCCATTACCATCGCTAATAAACTCTTTACTGAGTATACAATATTCACGAGGGTCTTTACCGTCACGATTGGTCGCTTCTTCGTGCCCATAATCGACCCGAAACACTTTAGGCCATTGTGGCCAAGGATTATCAGCCGCACGTTCAACAGGGGGTTCTGGTAATAATTCAAAGTTAACCAGTGTTTTACAGCCGTGTCTAAGCGATGTACCAATACAATCTGTACCCGTGTCCCCTCCACCAATTACAATAACATTTTTATCTTTCGCACTAATGTATTGATCATTGGAATGTTTGCTATCCAATAGACTTTTGGTGTTTTTGGTCAGAAATTCCATGGCAAAATGAATGCCATTTAGGTCTCGACCAGGAATGGGTAAGTCACGAGGTTTGGTTGCACCCGTAGCCCATAGAACCGCATTGAATTGATTTTTTAGATCATTAGGTGCAATATAAGCGATTTGGTGATCCGCTTCTTGCATGATTTTGTTGATATGTCCAACTGGAAATTCTTCCAGTTTTCCAATTTGCGTATTGGTAACAAACTCCACGCCTTCTTCACGTAACTGGTCAACACGACGATCAATCAGACTCTTTTCCAGTTTCATGTTTGGAATACCGTACATCAGCAGCCCACCAATTCGATCCGCACGTTCATAAACTGTAACATCATGACCTGCTCGGCATAATTGCTGGGCTGCTGCTAAACCGGCAGGGCCTGAACCTATGATGGCGACAGATTTTCCAGATTTAGTAACGGCGGGTTCTGCTTTAACCCAATTTTCAGCAAAACCACGGTCGATGATCGAATTCTCAATATTCTTGATGGTAACGGGTGGTTCAGTTATGCCTAAAACACAGGATCCTTCACAAGGAGCTGGGCAGACACGTCCGGTAAATTCAGGAAAATTATTGGTACTGTGTAGACGTTCAAGTGCATCTTGCCAGCGATCACGATAAACTAAATCGTTCCATTCTGGAATAAGATTGTCAACGGGACAGCCTGTACCAGATTGGCAAAAAGGAACACCACAATCCATACACCGAGCACCCTGAGTATGTAAATGTTTATCTATCGGGTCTGTGTATATTTCTGCATAGTCATTCAAACGTAACATCGGGTCACGATAGGGTATCGTTTCACGTTGGTATTCTTTGAAACCTGTCGGCTTACCCATCAGTCATTGCTCCATGTACAGTAGTTTCTTGTTCTTCATCGTGTTTCGCTCGTTCAGCTAGTACTCGTTTATAGTCAGTTGGCATGACTTTGACGAATTGTGGTAGTGCAGATTTCCAGTTGTCCAAAATGGTTTGGGCAACACTTGAGTTGGTGTTTTTCTGGTGTAACTTGATTAAGCCATTGAGTTCGTCTATATCGTGTTTCTGATCTACTTTTTCCAGATCGACCATGCCCATATTACAATTTTGAGCAAAGACATTTTCTTTATCCCAGATATAGGCGATACCACCACTCATTCCCGCTGCAAAGTTTCGCCCAGTTGACCCTAGAATTACAACTCGCCCCCCTGTCATATATTCACAGGCGTGATCTCCAACGCCTTCAATGACGGTATTAGCCCCAGAATTTCTAACACAGAAACGTTCAGCTGCATGACCTCGAAAAAATGCCTGGCCGGATGTTGCGCCATAAAGCACGACATTACCAACTATAATGTTTTCGCTGGCTTCAAATGAACTATTTTTAGGCGGGTATACTGCTATATTTCCGCCGGAAAGTCCTTTGCCCACGTAGTCATTAGCATCGCCTTCAATTTCCATGGAAATTCCACGAGCCAGAAAAGCACCAAAACTTTGTCCAGCAGATCCATTAAATTTAATATGGATGGTATTATCAGGCAACATTGATTCTCCCCAAGCTTTGACCAGAGTGTGACTAAGAATCGTGCCTACCGTACGGTCAGTATTGATAATAGGCAATTCAAAGCTTACTTTAGTACCATTTTTCAATGCGTCTTTGGACAGTTCAATAAGTTTGTTATCAATAACCTTATCTAGACCATGATCTTGCGGTATGGTTTTGTATACTTCAACAGCATCATGAGGTTTAGGTGCTACAGCTAATAATGAAGTTAGATCTAGACCATCAGATTTCCAATGCTTGATTGCGTCATTTGTCTCTAGTACATCGGTACGACCAATCATTTCGTTAATCGTCCGAAAGCCTAATTTGGCCATGATGCCACGCGCTTCTTCGGCTACCATGATGAGGTAGTTAACTACATACTCGGGGTCACCACTGAATTTCTTGCGCAACTCTTTATCTTGTGTCGCTATCCCAACAGGGCAGGTATTAAGATGGCATTTACGCATCATAATACAACCCAGGGAAATCAATGGCGCCGTACTAAAGCCGAATTCTTCGGCACCCAGTAATGCAGCAATAACTACATCACGTCCGGTTTTTAAACCACCATCCGTTTGTAATGTTACCCGTGACCTAAGGTCGTTCATGACTAGAGTTTGATGGGTTTCGGCAATACCTAATTCCCAAGGAAGTCCCGCATGTTTGATACTGGTCAGTGGAGATGCCCCTGTACCGCCGCCATCACCAGAGATTAATATATGGTCAGCATGTGCTTTGGCAACGCCAGAGGCGATTGTACCAACACCCACTTCAGAAACTAGCTTGACACTGATTCGTGCAGAAGGGTTTGAATTCTTAAGATCAGAAATTAATTGCGCCAGATCCTCAATCGAATAAATATCATGATGAGGCGGTGGGCTAATTAAACCAACGCCAGGTGTTGAATGACGCAGGCGGGCAATATAACTATCAACTTTGCTACCAGGTAATTCACCACCTTCTCCGGGTTTTGCGCCTTGAGAGATTTTAATTTGCAGTTCATCTGCATTGGCTAAATACCAGATGGTTACGCCAAATCGCCCTGATGCAATTTGTTTAATTGCTGAGCGCTTGGAATCACCATTGGCCATCGGTGTAAAACGAGCAGGGTCTTCACCCCCTTCACCCGTATTACTTTTGCCGCCTAAACGGTTCATTGCTATCGCTAATGATTCATGCGCTTCAGCTGAAATTGAGCCAAAACTCATCGCGCCTGTACAAAAACGTTTAACTAATTCTGAAGCCGCTTCAACTTCTTCTAGCGGAACTGAAGGAAGTGTGTGATTAAAAGAAAGTAGGCCTTTAAAAGTACAACGTGTTTTTGCGTCGTTATTCATATGGTCAGCGAATTGTTGATAGGTCTCTTTACTATTAGTACGTGTTGCCAGTTGAATATCTGAAATAGCTTGAGGGTCCCACATATGGCGTTCACCACCTGCACGCCAATGGTATTCACCGTTGTTGGGTAATAAATCAGTTTTGTTATTCTGATTTTCAGGATAGCCAATTTCATGTCGGCGCATGGCTTCCGATGCGAGTACATCAAAGTCAACACCTTGAATACGACTGGCAGTTCCAGAAAAACAACGATCGACAACTTCATCTCGTAGTCCAACAGCTTCAAAGATTTGTGCGCCTTTGTAGCTTTGTAAGGTGGAAATTCCCATTTTTGCCATTACTTTCAGCATGCCTTTAGCAACAGCTTTACGATAGGCAGCAACAATGGCATTGTCATCAGTCATATCTGATTCCATCAGGCCATCGCGTCGCGCTTGCCATAAGGATTCAAAAGCTAAATACGGGTTGATTGCATCAGCGCCAAAGCCTATTAACAGACAGTGATGATGAACTTCTCTCGCTTCACCTGTTTCAATGACAATACCAATCTGAGTGCGCTTTAATTGGCGGACTAAATGGTGATGAACTGCGCCAGTAACCAACAGAGTCGGTAGAGCAATTCGATCCGCACTAATATTTCGATCAGATAACACTACTAATTGAAAACCATTTTCGATTGCTTGCTCTGCTTCTTTGCAAATTTTATCTAATGCATTCAATAAACCCTCTTTCCCTTCTGATTTTGGCCAGGTGATATCAATAGTCTGGGTTTTCCAGCCACGATGATCCATGTGTTTGATGGCGGCCAATTGTTCGTTCGACAAAATGGGGTGTTCAACTAGCAAACGGTGACAATGTTGCGGACTGATTGTCAATAGATTTGCTTCTGGGCCGATATAACATTCCAGAGACATGATAATCTCTTCTCGGATTGAATCTATTGATGGATTAGTTACTTGGGCAAATAATTGTTTAAAGTAATCATAAAGCATGCGTGGCTGATCAGAAAGACATGCCAATGCTGAATCATTACCCATAGAACCAAGAGGATCACGTTTTTCACGTATCATTGGCAATAACATGAATTGCATGGTTTCAGTGGTGAAGCCAAAGGACTGCATGCGAGCCAACAACGTATCAGGATCAAAACCGTGAGGTTCTTTGTTGGGTTGTAATTCGCTTAATTTAATACGTTCTTGATCCAACCAATCCGCATAAGGGCGCTTAGTCGAAAAATCATTTTTTAGTTCTTCATCAGGAATCAGCACGCCTTTTTCAAAGTCCACCAGAAACATTCGACCTGGTTTTAGGCGACCTTTGAATTTTACATTTTCAGGATCAACAGGCACAACACCCACTTCAGATGCCATGATCACATGATCATCATGAGTCAGATAATAGCGACTAGGACGTAAGCCATTACGATCAAGAACTGCACCAATGTATTTTCCATCTGAAAAAACAATGGAAGCAGGGCCGTCCCAAGGTTCCATCATTGCTGAATTGAATTCGTAAAAAGCACGTTTTTCTTTGGACATGGTTTGATGATTTTGCCAGGCTTCAGGCACCATCATCATGACGGCTTCTTGTAGGGTGCGACCACTCATCAACAAAAATTCCAGGACATTGTCAAAAGTACCTGAATCAGAACATTCGGGTTCGACAACGGGGAATATTTTGTTTAAATCATCACCGAATAATTCACTTTTCGCCATACCTTCACGCGCACGCATCCAGTTTTTATTGCCACGCATGGTGTTGATTTCACCATTGTGACTCATAAAACGATTGGGTTGCGCACGATCCCAAGAAGGGAATGTATTGGTACTAAAGCGTGAATGAACCATTGCCAAATGCGATGTGAAATCAGTATCTGTCAGGTCAGGAAAATAAGGGACTACCTGTTCAGGCATTAATTGCCCTTTATAGATGATAACTTTTGTAGATAAGCTACATATAAAGAACATTTTGCACTGTTGCAAACTCTCATCATTACGTAAAGCATGAGAGGCTTGTTTACGAATCAGATACAGTTGTCTTTCAAAGGCTTCGGTGTCTAAGTTTTCAGCTGCCGCAATAAAAAGTTGTTCTATAACGGGTTCTGTTGCTCTGGCAGATGGGCCTATATCAGCGGCATCTGGGTCAACCGGTACGCTACGCCAACCAATTAAGCTTTGGCCTTGAGCTGTTATAAGTTGCTCAACAGTTTGTTTGCATTGTGCCCGTTCTTCATCCAACTGGGGAAGGAAAATTAGACCTGCTGAAAAATTTCCAGGTTCGGGTAGTTCTACGCCAAGATCAGATTTTGCTACTTTATTTAAAAATTCCAGAGGCAATGCGGTCATGATTCCAGCACCGTCACCCGTATTCTTTTCGCACCCACAAGCACCACGGTGTGTCATTGCTTCCAATGCAGTCGCTGCATCCTGAATGATTTTATGTGAACGTTGCCCCTTAATATGAGCTATAAAGCCAACGCCACAGCTATCTTTTTCGTTAGCTGGGTCATATAGCCCTTGTTTACGAGGCATCTCGTGTGTCTGTTTCGACATTCTTATACACCTTATGGTTTTGCAAGGTTTGTTGATTCGCAATATCTACAAATCTTTTGAACGGGTTAACTGAGCGGAATTGTAACTAAAAAAATTAAGTTACCGTAAGCGCAGTGATTGAGGAAATTCGATAAAAAGTGATTTCCAGAATTAATTTTTTAGTCTATCAAAAAATAAAATTTTCATATATTGCAATTGATATTTAACCTGAGGATTATACAAAAATCAATTTTACAAAGCAAGATCTATTGCAGGAGTTTGCAAGAAAATACACTTTAAATTATAGTATAATCAATATGTTATGTGTTTTTAATCATAATATACTTCTCTGTATAATGAAGCTTTATCAGAGTGAGATTTAGCTGTATTTTCTACTTTTCTACTGTTACAGCGAGATCATATTTATCAATACAGAATAGTTGAGGTATAAGATTTGCTGGTCTTTGTTGCATAAAAATAGGAGGGTTGTTATTGTCAACTCTTAAGATTATTAACTTAGCTATAAAATATGAAAAAAGAATTTGATGTTGTCATTGTTGGTGGAGGAATGGTGGGTGCAACGGTGGGTTGTGGTTTGGGAGATAGTAATCTAAAAGTTGCCGTAGTGGAACAAGCATTACCTGAAGCATTTTCTGATGAGCAGCCTCATGATCTTAGGGTTTCAGCTCTCAGTATTGCCTCAAAAAATATTCTAGAGACTGTGGGCGCATGGAATGGTGTATTAAATCGGCGATTTTGCCCTTTTCGTCGTATGCGTGTTTGGGAAACAGCAGGAGATGCTGAATTTAATAGTACGGATATCAATTGTCCTGAATTAGGTTTTATTGTTGAAAACAGAATTACCCAGTTAGCTTTGTTAGATAGATTGCAAGAATTTGAGAATATTGAACTTATTGCACCCGCTGTGATAAAAAAAATAAATTATGACCCTTTAACTCAAACTGTTTTGCAATTAGATGATTCCAGTGAAATTCATGCCAAAGTTCTGGTTGCTGCAGATGGTGGTTTTTCAAGAGTTAGGCAAGCAGTTGGATTAGGTGTGACCAGTTGGGATTATAATCAGCATGCTTTAGTTATTTATGTAGAAACCGACTATGAGCAACAGGATATTACCTGGCAACGTTTTGTTCCTACTGGACCCCAGGCTTTTTTACCTTTATCTGGGAATTTTGCTTCGCTAGTCTGGTATAACTTGCCTGATGAAATAAGACGATTAAAGTTATTGTCAGATGAAGATTTAATGGTGGAGCTAGTGAAATCATTCCCTGATTGTTTAGGTAAAATTAAGCGAATTTTAGGTGTTGCAAGCTTTCCTTTAAAACGCCAACATGCTCAGCAATATGTTAAAAATGGCGTGGTTTTGGTCGGTGATGCTGCACATATGATTAATCCATTGGCAGGCCAGGGAGTTAATATTGGTTTACTGGATGCGGCAGCATTAGCAGAAGTTTTGCTTGAAGCTGATGTCAGAGGAGATGATTTAGCTGATATTGCGACCTTAAATAAATATCAAGATATGCGTAGAAATGACAATCTTCGAATGATGACTGTAATGGATGCTTTTTATAGAGTTTTTAGCAATCAAACTTTACCTATCAAATTTCTCAGGAATTTAGGTTTGGGCTTAGCTGAACGAATACTCCCAGCAAAAAACAAGGTAATGCGCATGGCTATGGGTCTGGAGGGGAAACTGCCTAAATTAGCGCGTGGTGAATTATTGAAATAATTATAAGTAATTCTTGCAATATTAGTAATTTAGGCTATTGTTCTAAGAGTTTAGTTTTAGTGTTGAAGAATTATTATGGAAAAACGTCATTATCCGCGCGTTGCCAGACAATTTTCTGCAGAGATTGAAAATGCAGAAGGTGTGCATGTAAATGTTATTGCTGTCGATACTTCAAGTGAAGGTCTTTCAATTCAATGTAATACCTTGGTTAGAGATCTTATCACGCCAGGTGGGTGTTTTATTAGTGATGATGGTAAGCCTGTTGAGCTTTTGGTCTGGCTGGATCTTCCGATTGGTAGAGGAAAGGCTAAAAAAGTAGGTGCACGTTGCCATGTTTCTTTTTCAAGACGACTATCAAGTAATCAATGTAAGATTGGTATGCGATATATGGATATTGAACAAGGTGGGTACAAAACCTTAGTCTCATACATTGAGTCAGCGATGTTAGCAAATGATCATTAAAGCTGTTTTAATAATTTCTGTTTTATTGGGATATACAGGCAATAAAGCATGAGAATATTTTGATATCCAACGGTTTGAGAAAGTATATTTGTAGCCTACAAATATACTTCGCACGGTCACGGATTTCTAGTGGTCATTTTTTACCGAAGACTGTGTTGCTGAAATAGTTGCGTAAGTTTGCTATGTGCCTGTTTCAGTATCCTATTATCGACATTCGTGGCCACGCAAGGCATACCTCAAAAAGGTTTGACCGTTGCCAGGATAATAATGCCCAATAAAAATAATACGGGAACTTCATTCATCCAGCGAAAAAAAACATGTGAATGTTTATTTCGATCATTTTTAAAGTCAAATAACCATTTACCACAAAATCCATGGTAAATGACCAAAAGAATCAACAATGTCAATTTAGCATGTAGCCAACCACTGGTTGAATACATTGCCCAAGCATAATCAGTTAACATCCAAATACCAAAAATGTATGTACAAATCAACCCAGGTGTCATGATGCCAAAAAACAGCTTTCTTTCCATTATTTTGAATCGTTCATTGCTGATTGAGTCTTCACTCTGTGCATGATAGACAAAAAGGCGAGGCAAATAAAACAGCCCAGCAAACCAAGTAACCATAAAAATAAGGTGTAAAGCTTTTAACCAGAGCATGATGTTATTCCTTAAATTAAAGAGATTAGATGGTTTTTATACGTGTAAATTTAGTAACTATTCAAGTGTTGTTTCATTATTTCCATATCAAAAATCCCCGTTTTTTGCATAGCGACATCACCAGAAGGAGAAAATAAAAAGGTGCTTGGGGTCCATTGAATATCTCCAAAGGCAAGCGCATGATGAGTATTTATATCCAAAGCGACATGATAGGGCAATTGCTTAGTTTTGCTCATGGATACTACTCGATTGGGCGGGTCATAAGACATGGCAATTGCAATAATCTCTAATCCTTTTGAATCATGAAACTGCTGATAAAGTTCTATCAAATGCGGAATTTCTTTTATACAGCTAGGGCAACTAGTTGCCCAAAAAGTCACTATAACAGGTTTGCCTAACAATTTAGCTAATTCAATTTCCTCTCCTGAAATCGTAGTTAAGCTGATCATTGGGAGAGAAGAAATTTTATTTAATTGTGTATAGCCTATTGTAATGATTACTAAAAGGAGAATGACTGAAGGTATGAATTTAGTATTCATTCATTTTTATCGCTGGTTTTCTGCTTGCTGGGTTGAATATATGAATTACAGAGTGCTCGGTAAAGTGGAACGGGATTAATTAAATTGGAGGTTCCTGTTGCAAAAAAAGCGGTAGCCATTAGAGGGATAAGTATCTCATGACTTCCAGTCATTTCCATAACAATCACAAAGGAAGTCAGGGGAGATTGCAACATCCCAGAAAAGTAGGCTGTCATGGTCAGTAATATCATTGCAGAAGCAGGTGCAACCGGAAACCAGTTAGCCAGATTCACACCAAAGCCAGCGCCTGTTGCAATAGAAGGAACAAAAATACCACTAGGAATGCCGCTGAAAAAAGTGGCGCAGGTGGCTAGCATTTTATACAAGGGGAAAAAAGGATCCATTGTTTCACTACTGGTTAAAATTGCTTTTGCTTGAGAATAGCCAGTACCAAATGAATCGCCATTTGAGTAATAGCCCAGAATGGCAATAATTGCGCCGCAGGTAAAGGCTATTAAAACAATAGAGAAGCTGGATTTTGCCAGAAATCGTCCGCCAGTAATAATGATTTTACTGAAAATACCGCCTAAAAAACCGCCAGCTATTCCACACAATGGAATAGCTAACCAGTTTTGACCCCACGGCATGATGAATGATTTGTCATTAAAAAAAATATAATTGTTCAATATGGCATAGGCAGTGACTCCAGAAAAAACAATAGCTGTTAAAACCAAGCTACTGATTTTTTCCTCTAGTGCGCGACCCATTTCTTCAATTGCAAAAATAATACCTGCTAAGGGAGCACTAAACATGGCAGCAAAACCAGCGGCACTACCCGCAAGAATAAGTCCTCTTTCCATATAGTGGGGTGGAAACCTAACGGCTTTTCCTAATGAAGCCATTAATGATGCGCCAACATGGACAGCAGGGCCGCCAAATCCAACGGATGCACCTGATAATAGTCCCATAATAGGTAAAAACATTTTGCCCAGAGCAATTTTTATGGAAATAAGTCGATTTCTGTCATCCAGATTGCCTTTTATTTCCAGTGCGGTTTTGACTTGAGGGATGCCACTGCGTTCGGAACCTGGAAAAAAACGAAAAGTAATCCAAGCAGTAAAGGATAGCCCAACGGGGGCAATTATAAAATTAAACCAGAAATATTCTTTAGATATTTGGCGATAAGTTTCTCCCGCCCATTCACTAAGAAGAGTCATTGCAACAATTAGTAAGCCTACAAAAATTGCGCCTAGCCAAAAAACTAGGCGATGTTTCCAAGCGATGAGAGAAAATAATGATTCAGAATCTTCGGACATATAATTAATGGTTTTAAATTATAGTTTGCTTAACTACATATACTTCGCGCGGTCACGGTTGCGGATTTCTAGCGGTCGGTTTTTGCCGATAGACTGCGTTGCTGAAACAGTTACATAGCTCGCTATGCGCC
>CAYNRB010000082.1:0-12558 GCA_964399475.1 uncultured Methylomarinum sp. | reverse complement strand
TAATGGTTGGCACAGCTTCTAAGATACAAGTGTATGCAAGAAATGCATCGTTACATGGATGTAACTTAGTAGAGCAACGCAGGAGCAGTTGCCGAGGAGCGATTTCTTGTCGATTAGGTAAGAATGTTGGATTGACGAATTTGAAAGTCCATACCAAAGTGAAATCAATCTGCAACTTTTACTCCTTCGTCATTCCGGTAGATTTTAGCCGGAATATGAGCAGAATCAGACTCCTCCCACTAAAAACAGACGGTGACTGAATCACTGCAACTTGAATAATAATGGAGATCATGAAAATGCTGACTTTTAGAGTTTAGTACTAATGAGAAACACCATCTCGCTTCATTACTTTTACAAATGTAAGCCACAAAATATAAAGATCAAATCGAAACGATCGATTCTTAAGGTATGCTTTATCCAGCTCAACCTTTTGAACAATGGGTAACTCATCACGACCATTAATTTGTGCCCAACCCGTTAAACCTGGTATAAGTTTATGCACTCCCTGTTCTGTTCGCAGTTCAATTAAATCATCCTGATTAAACAGTGCCGGTCGCGGCCCGACAAAACTCATATCACCTTTAAAAATACACCATAACTGGGGTAACTCATCCAAACTAGATTTGCGAAGAAAATCACCTATTGGTGTTAATACACTTTTCGGATCTTTTAATAAATGTGTTGCTACCGCAGGTGTATCTACGTTCATACTCCTAAATTTCGGCATGCGAAAAAGGTGGTTACCTTTACCGACTCGATCAGACCAGTATAAAATAGGGCCTTGCGAAGAAAACTTAACCATAATGGCGACAAATAAAATGGGGAATAAAAGAACTAAACCCACCAAAATAGCCAAGGTAAAATCAAATATTTTTTTCACTGACTCACCTGATTATATTAATCATGATCATTTAAGGAGCCTCTGAACAAGTCTGGGCGAAACAGCTTGCGTCAAAAATGTTCAGTTTCAAGGCGAAAAACGCAGGTAATAGTGCGCTATTGCGAAGTTTTTTAACGCAGAAACTGGATGTTTTGGGCGTGAGATGTGAGTTCATGACTTGATCAGAGCTTCCTTAACATAACAATCTGATTTAGACACTCGCAAACCACACTAAATACGAATCATCTAACATGCCTAATGGATGTGGCTTTGCTCTTCGCACACGCCAATCAAACGATTTTGGCTGATGACAAAGAACATAACTTATCTTATTTTTGTTCGATTTCCCTATAGATACTGTAAAAGGATGAATATCCCTTACTTCTTGATCAACTTGAGGATTACAATCAATCCAGATAATATCTTGCCGTGAGGGCAACCATTTGACTGATCTTTTTACCACTTCTCTGCACCTAAACGTTCATCAACAACCATTGATTCACCGCCATGCCGTGCAAGATCAAAGTTTTCTAATCGTTGATCCAATGTTAAAGATCCATCTAAAATTGGCGTTATAACAACTTGCTTATTAATCACTGAAATTTTCACACTTTGATTGGTATGCAAATGTGCTTCGCGGGCAATCACAACGGGCAGTCGAACACCCAAACTATTGCCCCATTTTTTATATCCAAAGTAACCTCCTTCACGGTTAAGCCTCCAAACTTCACCACACCGTTTAAACCTAAGTTTAAACATTGGAGAGAGGTTGATCAAGTATTTTTCTTCATCACAAATGCATCTACTCTTTTTTAATTGCTCATCCATCGTAATCACTGGTTTCCAACCAAGCAAGTTTCTTGCTTTGGATCTGTCCTACCTGGCTCTGCAGCAGCATAAATCTCTATTTTGACTTAGGGGGAATTACCCACCCAACAAAGCAACAACGGGCATGTTTTGTAATGCATTGATTAGATTTTGCTGTAAAGATCGCGTTATCATTAGCACATTTTAGATTTAAAGATTCTAATTTGCAAGGTTGCATTGATTAATCACCTTGCTTAGTCAAATAAACGTCCGCTATTTTTTTCAGTTGCTCATCCATCGTAATCACCGGTTCCCAGCCTAATAATTGATGCGCCTTTGAACTATCAACCTGTAAAGAACCAAATAATCGGTTAGCAACATCCTGCTTGCCTAACAACTTCGCAACCCATGTCATCAATCTAACTGGAACGGACAATAGTAGTGGCTTTTTGCCAAAAGCAGTGGCCACCTTACGTAATAACTCCGTAGTTGAAACATCTTCACCATCAGAGATTAAAAACACCTCATTAGCAGCTTTAGGATGTTGCATGCAGTGAATAATAAAACTCACTAGGTTCTCTATAGCAACAAATGAACGCTTATTCTGAACTGCACCGAAAGGTAACGGTATTCTTTTGTTAACCCACGACATCATCGTAGCAAAATTAGCTTTAACACTAGGACCATAAACTAGAGGAGGGCGAATAATTATTACTTCCATATCCGTTTCTTTAGCCAGTTTTATAAGTCCTTGTTCAGCTTCGTATTTTGATAGTCCGTAGGGATCACTAGGTATAAACTCATCATTTTCTTTAAAAAGTTTAGCAAATTCAGTCTCTTCTCCGCTCACTTTTACAGAACTGATGAATATAAATCGTTTCACTCCATATTCTGCTGCCTGTTCAGCTAAAGCAAGCGTTCCTTTTGTATTTACTTTACGAAATTCTGTTAATGGTTCGGCCGCAGAATCATCCATAATATGTACTCGGGCGGCAGTATGAATCACAACATCGATACCATTCAATGCATCATTCCATTTCGTATTTTCTGACAGATTATCTATTTTAAATAAATCAAACCCGCTCGGCTTACGAGTATCTAGTGTCCTTGAACATGCTCGAACTTCATGTCCCAGTTTTAAAAGGTGTTCAACTACTTTTTCACCTATAAATCCCGTTGCTCCTGTAATCATAATTTTCACTGTAGTAAATCTCTCATAAGCTATTACTTAGATACAAGCCGTCGATAGGTATCACGTAGCGCATCATACAAAATATCTGCAGTAAAGAAGTTCTCTACTCGTTCATATGCACGGTTTCCCATTTCCTTAGCTTTCTCAGGATTAACTATAAAGAAGCTCATCGCATCGACCAGTTTTCTAGTATCCCCCACTGGGATCAGTACACCTGTAGAACCATTTTCTATTGAATCCACTAATCCTGGAATATCAGAACCGATTGTAGGAATAGAAAGTGCGGCTGCATCAATAACAATGCTACCAAATCCTTCTCGGTAACTTGGCAAGCAAAGAACATCACTAAGAGCCAAGTACACTTCATGATTATCAACTTTATCAATGTCAATGATATGATTATCAGCAGATGAATTACTCTTTATCAAAATAGAAATATCACCATCAGATTCATCTGGACCTACAAATAACAACTTAATATTAGAATGGAGTTGGCTAAGTGATGAAAATGCTCTAATGATCTCATATGCTCCCTTATCATGAGATTTACGAGCTATAAATGCAAAAACAAAATCAGACTCTGTTATCCCAACCTTTTTTCGTAATTTTTTTGCTTCATTCTTAATTGTTTCATTATTAAATCTAGATACTTCAACTCCAGATAATGAACCTTTTGATAGCACTTGAAGAGGCACGCCTCTATAAGAAATATTATGATGGTATAAATAGCTTGACTGAGAAGGGCTATCTGTTAAACATAAAGTATTTATAAATATTATAAGCCGGTCAATTACCTTATAAAAAAAACGTGGGATCCCATGCTTAGTTGCCCAAACCTGACCTGTAAAGCTATGAATTCTTACAGGCACGAAACAGATCAAGCTAGCAACCGCTGCTAACAATCCAGCCTTAGGCATAATCGAATGAACAATGTCCGGTTTGTATTTAATAAATATACGGCATAACTGTAGAATTGATATAAGGTCAGAAAAAGGGTTAAGCCGCCTGTTAATATCAATATTAACCCATTTGATATCAGGATAACGCTCCGCATAAGATGACACATTCTGGCCTACAACAGTCACATCAAAATCATCTTTCATTCTAACTAGTGTGTTACCTAAATGCCATGGTACACATTCAGGTGTTGTAACCACCCTAATCACTTTCAATTTACTCATGTGATTTTTTCCACTCAGTAACCAATAGCTTAAAGCCATCAGTGATACTAGTTTTATTTTGAGTCCCCATGGCATTATAAAGTTTTTCAGAAGAATAAATTACTTGGCTAGTAATTGCATTTATTCTAGATTGCTTAAGTGGCATTCTAGGAATCTTTTCAACTATCATTGCAATAAATAGTATGAGAGTTCTAGGCAGTCTTAGTGTTGGTGGAGCTTTACCCAGTGACTTTGAAAATACCTCTACCATTTGTTCAATAGTACAGTAATCTGAAACTATATTACTAAAAATTTCTTGCGAGCTGTTGGGAAGATCTTTAGCACAATAAATCAATGCATCAACTACATTATCGACATGAATATAATTAACAATAGCACCTTTTTTTCCAACAAAGAAAAACCGTCCCTTATTAATCATACTTATCAACTGAAATAATGATTGGTTAGACATTTCAGCCCCAAAAACATTTGATGGGCGAAGTAGACATCCTGCCAGTTTCTTTTGCCGACAAAACTCAGTAACTAATTTATCAGACTTAGCTTTTGATTGCTCATAAAGATTCTGGGGATCTAACAAACTGCCTTCAGTAATTATTCCTTTACGAGGCTGGCCATAAACTCCAGTACTACTTAACTGAATCCAGCATCCAATCTTGCCTTCTGACAATTGGAGTAGGTTTTTTGTTCCTTCTACATTAATCTGCCACATTAATTTCTCATCCTTAATTTCAGCAGCTAAGTGATAAAGGATATCTACTCCTTGAACGAATGAGACTAAATTTTCACCTGGAAATCTTATATCTCCAAGATAACCTTGCGCTCCAGCTATAAGAGCTAGTGATTCCTTATTTCTAGTCAAAAACCGAACTTGATCTCCCAAGGCAAGATGCCTAATTGCTAGTTTTTTCCCAATAAAACCTGATGCACCAGTTATTGCAACAATCATAATCTCATATCCAAATAATAAGACATTAATAACGGTTTACTAAAATAAGTATTCTTAAAATAAAATTATCAATAATATTCTGACGCCAAATATGTTTAGACATAGCTAATCGTAGACGATGAAAAATTGAGTATTTACCTGTCACAATTAAGTTAAGTATAGCTTTCTGTTTATCTGGAATATCATTGCCATAGATACTAGACATGATAGCTGCTTGATCTCCAAACCTGAATACGCCATATTGAGAAAAGCTAAAACGTTTAATTCTTCTTACAAGACTATCTATTGCTGAACTTGGGGCTCCAAAAACATTATTTGAATGCTGGCGATATCTCATACTAGGAAGCGGATCGTACAAGACAATACCAAAACAACTCACAACCAAATAACACCAAGAATCATGCATAAGACAATTTGATGGGGGATCTTTAGCTATAAGAACTCTTGCAGATTTATTCAATACCATAGTACAGCCGATAGCTATATTTTCAACAAGTGCGTTACCGAATCCAATATCTTTTGAAGGCGCTATTAACTTGATAAGTTTATTTTTTTCATCTACACACTCTACACTCGAAAAATACATAGCTGGCTCATCCTCTGCTATTTCGCGTATTGTTGCAACCGCCCGCTCTACCTTGTCGACATTCCACAAATCATCCTGATCACAAAATGCAAAAAAATCAGCATTCTCAGAACTGTCCAATAGTTTAAAAAAGCTGTTTGCTGGACCCAAGTTATCCCCTTGCGGAAACAAGATGATTCTACCTTTAGACTGCTCATCGGATAATATTTTATATGTCGAATCTGACGATCCATCATCTCTGACATATATTCTAATAAAGGGATATGTTTGTGAATACAGACTATTTAATTGCTCTAGAATAAAGTCTTCACCATTATAGGTAGACATGAGAATATTAACGTATTTTTCATTTATTTCAGACATTACAACCCCATGACAATATTATAAATTTTTGGGCTTGGCTAAAGTCGCTCATTAGTACCCTTGCTTCTTCACCATAATTCATTTCAAACAAAAGAACCTATTACCCTATAACATCTGAGATATAATTATGATAATAAAAATAGTTGTTTTTATAAAATAAGTGTGAGTATTTGATTCCTATAAAAAATGATTTCGGGTGGAAAAATGAACGACAATAACTATCATAATAATTGTATGCATCTTTAATTACTGCTCTATCACTTTTATCAAACAACCCTTCATTAAGAAAGCCTTGAAGCCGTTTCATTTGCAGTTCCGCATATTCAACACGCTCAGTTTTTATTCCGACCAATCTACGTGACACTCTTGAGAACATGTCAACCATCTTATTCTTATTAATAATTCCTGCACCAGTATCTTGTCCTATATGTTGTCGATATAGGACTAAAGGCTCAACTACATAATTTATGCCATTATTCTTACTCGCACAAATTGCAAACCACCAATCATGATATTTTTCTGTGTCTGGACTTGGGGAATATTTTTCTATAAGACTTTTTCTAACTAATGTCGTACAGCCAGTCACAAAATTACGGAACATAAAATAAGCAAACATATCTTCCTTTTTACATATTTTTAGCTTAATTTTTTCCATCAGCGACTCACACAATACTTGATCATTTTCATCAATTAATGATGCATTCGAACAAACTAAATCATTAGTTCCTATATTATCAATTAAAACCTGTAGTTTTTGGGAAAGCCAGATATCATCTTGATCAGCAAAAGCAATATATTCGCCGACACAATAACTAACTGCCTTTTCAAAATTCTTCTTAAAACCAATGTTTGTTTCGTTAATATAATAGCGCAGTCCGTGCGAGATTTTATATTCATCCAAGATATCCTGCGTAGTATCAGAGGATGCATCATCCGTAACAATAACTTCAATATTAGAATATGTTTGTCCATAAATTGATTCTAACTGTTTTCTTAGATAGCGCTCACCATTAAAGGTTGCCATCGCTATTGAGATTAAGGGGATTGTCACAAGTTTTCCTCTATGTTTTTATCTTACTGATATTGCTATTCTTCTTCACAGTAAGAATACACACTCAAAAAAGTTATCATCGTTCCATAATAATATCATTAGCTGAATATAATTATTTGTGATTTCTTAAAATTGACAATATCCATCGCTGCATGACTAAAAGAATAAATTTATAATCATATACATTCTTTAATACTTCCGTACAAAAGTCTTTTTTACTATAGAGCCGCCGTTCTAAAATATTTTTGACAAAAGCTTGATAATATATCTTTTCGTAATTATTCTGAAGTGCATATTTTTTCTCTTTTTTTAACAATCTAAGCGTATCATAGTGCAGTTTCTGGCTTCTTAAGTTAACTGAATTACTACTATGCCAGCGATAGAGTGCCACTGGCACATCGACATAAAAAAACTTATGATTTTTTGATATTTTCAACCATAATTCCCAATCTTCTAACGTATTTCCATTAGTCCATGCACCAACATCTTTAATTATCTTTGTTTTTACTAAAAATGACATGGCTGGTAAATAATTACCCTCCAAAAGGGTTTTATAACTACCGAAGCTTTGATCCCTATAATCAAAACTATTATCATTTGCATAAAAGTCTAAGAATGTACTAAAAGTTTCTTCTCGCTCATGAATAACAGGCTCGCCATTGTTATTTAATCTAATTAAGTCGCTGTTTTCATCTATAAACTCAGCATCACCAAAAACAACAGCATAACTCTCATCTAACTCACTAAACAACTTAACTAAAATCTCAAACTTATTATTTACTAATACATCATCAGAGGCTGTAGTACTAAAATATTCACCTTGACACCATTCTAATGCTTCATTCAAGGTTGCAGTCAACCCTTTATTACATCGATGCCGAAACTCAAATCTAACAAAACGTTTTTTACAGCTATCAAACATATCTTTTATTTCTTTAACTGACATGTCTGGTGAACCATCGTCAATAATTATGAGCTCTATATTCTGATAAGTTTGATCAATCACACTCTGGATTGACTCTTTTACAAAATTTTCATGATTATAACTAGGAATTACGACACTAACCAAAGGGCTGCTTTTCATATTTCATCCACTCCTACAAGTAGCTTATTTGGAAAATATACTTTCCATCCTAGTACAATTAAATTAGCTTCAAATAACTAGAATTTATTTTCCTCACTATCCTTTAAATACTCAAACAACTTTATCAAAGTCAGGGATAGTTTTTATTTTCACAACAAACCTACTTTGAACTAATGTCATGAAATTACTAGGCATTCTCCACACAATCAAAATCACTCTGAATTCAAGTAACGCTGAATACCTTGTGTTATATTTTTTGTTGATTCTTGGTAGCTTCTTGAAGACCTTTTCAAATAAGAGCCGCAGTGTATGGCCAAAACCATATCACGGCTTAAGAATTTTAAATACTCACTAGCGGATTTTCTAATATCAGATAAATCTTCAGACTGAATAAATTGCCATGCACTTTCAAGATCTTCGTAATTTCGTACCCTGTTAACACCAAACATATACTCATACCAAGTGCGACCAAAAGTCAGAACTGGCCTTCCCCTTAAAATCGATTCAAAGCCTATAGTCCCAGAAACAGTTACAACACAAATTGAGTCATCGATTAAATCAAAAGAGTTAATATTATGATCAACCGTTACGACCCTATCAGAAAATGATTCTAACCGCTGATAAAACACATCTGTTCTTCCCTGCGAAGCCTCTAGCACGGTATAAAATTGAGAAGTATGTTCCTTTACAAAAATAGTGATACCTGAGGGAAGAAATCTATCTAACATCTCTATTGCCAGTAATTGATCTACATAGACCCCCCCAGTTGGACTGGTTGTTTCCTCTGGCTGATAATGCAATGCAAACAATACATAATCATCTAATATAGGCTGTTTATCAGATGATTTCACATACTGATTTCTTGTTTTTTTAACATACTGCTTCATCTTTAGTTGTAGACTTAACAGCGCAATCCGGGAATAGTTTGAATCATCCGGCATTTTCCCCTTTTCAACCCAATACGACCATTTTGATCCAAATAACCTTACAAAAAATCCAATGATAAATTTTGGAATCAAGTTATACTCCCTTTCCACCCAAACTCTAGAATAGACTTTCTTCATAAAGTTCAACAATCTGCGTTCAACAATAAATTTATTACACGTCTTTTTGATAAATCCATAAAGGGTACTTTCTAATTCCTTTTCTTTTTGTGCCTCCATATAATCCACTTTAAAGAGTTTCTTATCTCCAGCGACTCTTTCACAATATTCATCTATAAAACCGTACTGTTTGACTTCAGCTGAAGAACCCAGCTCATAATCATAACAACTAGGCAAACCGTCTATATTACCAATTATTAACGATGCATCTATAAATGGGGTGTGCTGAAACGTTATAAACTCAATTTCTTTGTATTGACAAACAGCATAGAGAACATAATCATACACTTGATGTGGGATAGACGGTGAAATAACCACCTTAATTAAAAGTTCATCCACTATATCTAACCAGTGCAGCAGCAAGTCTCGGAAAAAATATTGCCTATGAGTGAATGGAAAGCGCTCCCCCAAAGGATCAATTCTATCCATCATCTTTAACGCCTTAAGTTCAAATGGTGCAAAAAAATCTAATTTATCTTGATCTAATACATTTGTCTTTTTTGCCCTATAATAATTTTTCCCTTTCCATGCATCCATATGATTTTGAAAAAAAACATTAAAACCCACATCGTTCAGCTTTAAGTGATTTTCTTTGAATTTCTCATCATTCCAATAAAAAAAATAGACCGGATCGAAATTAAATCTTTTATTTAAGGAAATGGCAATGTCAACCCAAAGATCAAACATACAATAAGTTGACCCTGGCAAATAAATTGTATTTTTTATTATATGTTTATCTAGTAGCTCTTGCTTTTTCGACATTTATAATTCCTTATCTAGTCCTCAAAAAAATTCTATAACAAGTCATTTTAAAAGCCTAACTAGTTCATAAGCCTCAGCATATTCCGCGCCAATCGAATTCCCTCTAACTTTAGCAAGATTAATTGCATTATCAATACTTCTACTATGTGGTGGTGCACGCATTTCATCAGCATAAGCTTCAAGTACTTTTTCCTTCATTTCTATGTGCTCTGTAATATCTACAAACACATTGGGAGTAAAAGGCATCAAGCTAGGTGTTTGCCATTCTGTGCTTGATAACACCTCAAAAGCATAAATTTCTTTTACACAAAAACCAGGCTGAGGGCGGCAAGCGGTCATAACGGCTTTATGGGTTATTTGGTGGTCTATATTTAAATCGCCAATATGGTGTGTATAAATAATTTCAGGCTGTATTTCTGTTATTACTTTTTCTATTGCTTGCGTTACACCTAATAAAGGCACTGAATCCATTTTATTATCTGGAAAGTCTAGATTTTGAATAGAAGACACCTGCAAAATTTCAGCCGCTTTTTGGGATGCTGTTTGTCGTTGACTTGCTTCATTACTCTCAACAGAACGAGAACCGACACCATCTGTCATAAACAATACATGCACACTATCGCCAGAAGCAACATGCTTTGCCATTGTTCCTGCACAGCCTAAAGCTTCATCATCAGAATGTGCTGCTATTACCAAAATCACTTTACTCATTTACAACTTTCCCTCTTTTTTAATCAAAGAACAAATATTCATTGCTCCCATATCTGTTAATAATTTTTCTAATTTTTCAGATCTTTCCACTCTGTTATCGAAGGTTTCTTTTTTTAATACTTCAACTATAGTTGACTCCAGATTATAAGTATTTGGTAGCACAGCCGCTAAAGATAATTTATGGCGATTATAATATTCCCAGTTTCCATTCTGATCTTCCCCCGTTTTGATCGCAATAGTTGGCACTCCAAGCCATGCTAGCTCATTCAACGTTTGCCCTGAAGCAGAAATGGCAGCGTCCACAGATGCCATTATTTTAGCCATTTTCACTGTGTTCAACTTACCAAAAACTTGTGAGTTTCGACTGGATATACGCCTTGCAACCTGCTCATTACCTGTTACAACAACAACCTGATAGCCAGCTTCTTCCAACAGATCATTCATTTGCTGAAATAGTAATTCATTTTGCTGAGATCCACCTAAAGTAATCAAAACAGTTTCAAGTTGTTTCCTGATCTCTACTTTCTTAATAGCAAGTATTTCTGAACGGAGAACAACATAGTCTGCTCCCCCCACAGTTCTAGCTAATTGATTACTATAATCCACCTCACTCCCGTACACTCCAGGGCATATAACTAAATCCACTGGGTATATAATTCGATTATAATCATCAAGCACTGCCACATATGGGAAAATGTTTTTTAGCATCTGGAAATAATCTGAGTCAGGTCGGTAGCTATCAACCAACAGCACAGTATTTATTGTCACATACTGTTTAAGACTTTCTACTTTTTGGAACCAATCGAAACTTTCAGATCCATCTGGTGCGCGCTCGCCGCCTTCCATTTGAGCCAACAGTCGCGCTGTCCCTTCACTCCATGCATTTTTGATCGCATTACATCTCATAAGATGTCCAAACCCAATCTTTCCACCACCATCTGCTAGAATAACTAAATCAGTCATTAAAGACCTTTTTAATATTTCTATTCAAAAACCCTTCAATTTGATTATCTGTAAACCCCCAGTCCTGCGTGAACTTCAAGAACAAATCCATCGATGTATCTAAATCCACATAAGGAAAATCTGAGCCATAAATTACTCTGTCGGGTATTTTCTTATATGCAAAAGCTAAATCACGCTCTATCGATGAATCTAAATAATATGGCAGTGAAAAGGATGTCTCAAGGTATACATTAGGACAGGCATCGGCGAGTAGAAAGGCCTCCAACACTCTTGCTCCACCGCTATGCAATAGCACTATAGGCACCGAAGTGATTTCTTCTAATAAAAATGCTGCCAGCCTTAAATTATCGTATCGATACATCCCTAAAGAACCATAGCTGGTATCAATAAAAATAGGCATGTTAAGATCAACAGCAACCTGTGCTAATTCCATGACTTTCGGAAAATCAGCTTCTTCTATTTTTTGAAAATAACAGTGAAACTTGACAGCATTAATTCCCGCCTTTTTCAAAGCGATCAACCGTTCTGGTTCTTCAGGATTATGTAAAGCTCCTAACGCAGTAAAACGAGCATCCGGGAATGTTTTTCGCACCATTGAAGTGAAACCAGCTGCTTCACGAGGTGATAAACTTTCATTAAAAAGCATAAAATTTCCTGCATTGATGTTCTCTTGCAGAATTGTGCGGTGTTGTTCAAAACATGTGAGTAACTCCTGCTCCCCCATACTCCCCTCATCACACAGCCGAGTGTTAAGCTCGCCTCCACCACAAGGCAGATGTATATTGCAATCAAACATGCTCGAGTACCAGCATGAACTCCTTTTGAGGAATTGGGGCATAATCATGGAGCAATCTGACATTGGGTGTTAATTCCAATGCATAGGCAAGCATTTCAGCAGGGTTATGGTAAAAGACAAAATCCTCTTCTGG